>JAGPVI010000388.1 GCA_018067115.1 Bizionia sp.
AAAAGCACTTGAAGAATTAGAATCATTATTCCGGGTGATTAGAGATTTAGCTTGTCCGCATATTGCTGGTCAGCCGTGTAAAACTTGGGATGACTTTTGTTTAATTATTCCGGCTCTATTCACTAGTTTAAAAAAAGATGCGATTACTATTTACAAAAATGACCCTGCGGCAGAATCTATGGAAGAAATTTATCTCGCTTATCCAGGGTTCTTTGCTATTGCAATTTATAGAATGGCGCGCGAATTTTACAGTTTAAAATTGCCATTAATACCAAGGTTAATGACCGAGTATGCGCACCAGCTTACGGGTATAGATATCCATCCGGGAGCTAAAATTGGGGCCTCATTTTTTATTGATCACGGTACGGGAGTGGTTATTGGGGAAACAGCCGAAATACACGACAACGTAAAAATATATCAAGGAGTTACTTTGGGGGCGCTTAAAGTTAAAAAACAGCTTCAGAATGTAAAAAGGCATCCTACAATAGAGAAAAATGTAGTTATTTATGCCAATGCTTCCATTTTGGGAGGTGACACCGTTGTGGGAGAAAATAGTGTTATTGGCGGTAACACGTGGTTAACAGCCTCGGTGCCAAAAAACTCGATTGTATTGCACACCCCAACAGTAAAAGTAATTACGAAACCAGAAAAATAGTATGAATAAGACATTATTAGACCAAATAGGAAATACGCCAATCGTAAAATCGATGGTGCTAAATACTAACCCCAATGTGAGTTTATACTTTAAGCTTGAAGGCGATAATCCTGGGGGTAGCGTAAAAGATAGAGCCGCTTATTATATGATTAAAACGGCGCTCGATGCTGGACATATCAATTCATCGTCAAAACTTATTGAAGCAACTAGTGGTAATACAGGGATTGCTTTAGCTATGATTGCAGGCCTTTTTAAACTAAATATAGAATTGGTAATGCCAGAAAACTCTACGAAAGAGCGTGTGCAGACTATGGAAGCTTATGGTGCTAAGGTAACACTACACCCGGATGGTATAGAAGGTGCCAGAGATTATGCGATTTCAAAAGTAGAGAATGAGAATTACTATTCGTTTAATCAATTTGCAAATGATAATAATTGGAAAGCCCATTATAATACTACAGGTCCAGAAATATGGAAGGATACAAACGGAGAGATCACTCATTTTGTGTCTTCTATGGGAACGACAGGAACTATTATGGGAACCTCTACTTTTTTAAAAGAACAGAACAAAGAGGTGCAAATAGTAGGGGTGCAGCCAACAGATAATTCTAGTATTCCCGGCATTCGAAAGTGGCCAGAAGCTTATTTGCCAAAAATCTATAATCCGAAAAAAGTAGATAGAATATTGGAGGTTAGTCGTGATGAAGCAGTAGCTATGACCAGACGATTAGCAAAGGAAGAAGGAATATTTGCAGGGATGAGTAGTGGTGGCGCAACAGCGGCAGCTCTAAAATTAGCCAATGAATTGGATAGTGGGATTATAGTAAGTATTATTTGCGACCGTGGGGATCGCTATCTGTCTTCAGATCTTTTTAAATAGATAAATGGGGGCGGTAATGCTTATGGAGTAGTATAGTAGAATGTAGACCTAATACGTTATTCCAACCGTTTTTTTTAAGTACGTATTTGTAGTGAGAAGAGAAAGCATAAAATGTGCGACAGCCGCACGAGAAATCATTTTTGTAAATATATAGTGTCCAACGTGAGGGCCATAGTTATAATTTGTTCTTTTCTTGCCATTTGTAAGCTGTCCCGGTCGCACGATAGTCCATGCTAATTCACTATTCATAATTAATTTTTCTTGCTTCGCTTTATCCCTAAAATAAAAGAAGAGTATAAACGGAATAGTGAAAAGTGTATAATATAAACCAAGCTTAAACCTACTATCGTTAATACCTAGTGACGTAATACAAATAAAGCGATCAACTTTATTTTTTGTCATTGCAGCTATTATAGTTTCTGTACCTCGGGACAGTAGTGTTGTTTTAATCAAAAATCTTTTATGCCCTAAAGCTGATAACACTGCATCCTGACCTTGAACTGCTTTTTCAATGCGTTCTGGGATTAAAACATCGCCTTGTATTACCTTTAAATTGGGGTGACTATATTTTATTTTATTTGTATTTCGTACAATAGCGGTTATAATATGGCCTTGGGCTAAGCCTTGTTTAATTAATTTTCGCCCTGTTTTTCCGGTTCCACCAATAACTAATAGTTTCATGCTTTCTCATCGTAATGTATATCAAGCTAGTCCATTTTTAGCGTTTGTGGAGTTATAAATAGCTGAAATGTAGATCTATTAGGACGAATTGTTATTGAATTTATCTTTTCATTATTTTTTCAGTCGTCATAACCCCATTAGCATCAATTATTTTCACTAAATACATCCCTGATTCTAAATGCCCCAAATACAATGTATTATCAGTAAAATCTACAGTGTTAATTAGTCTGCCATTTAAATCTGAAATTTTTATTTCTAAAATTTTAAAATCACTTTTTATATGTAAATAATCCGATGTAGGATTTGGATAAAGTGCTAGTTTGTTTTCTGTTTCAAATTCTGGCACTGCAAGGGTAGCATCGTTAATAATTATTACTTTATCATCTGTGGTATTAAAAGCATAACAGCCATCGCCACAGCTAATAATATTTTTTACAGAACCCACAGCTTGAGTTATCGGTAAGCTATCAAAAAGTAAAAATGTATTTGGGTTAAATCTCTTAAATGTAATCGTTCCAGCACTATTACTAGTCGCCGTACACACTCTATTATAATAAGTATCATAAACTACAGGGCCAGCAACGTTTGCAAATTGACCAATGACAAAAGGTGTCGCGGTGACATCAATAACTTTCCCATCAAAAGCATACATATAATTATCCTTATAAATAAAATCTAAGCTAAAGTTTGATAGCACATTCTGAGTAACATTAACATTGCTAACGCCATTACTATCGACCACTAATTTTCTAATACCAAATTCTGTTGTTTCGTTATTATAACCTATTAACGTATTAGAACTCGTAAATTCTATTCTATTACTTCCCGTGTGGTCTGGTGTTACTGTAGGTCGCATAACATTATTATCATAAATAACAACGCTTTCGTGTCTTGGAGTAAAGCCATTATTTTTTCTAGAGATAGCGATAGTTGTAGATTGACCAGGCATTACTTCTATATCTTCTACATAGTAAGAGCCAGTAGAAGAATCGCTACCTAAACTAAATTGAATATCTGCGGATTGGGTTGTAACATCAAACCGTCGTGCTGTTGAAGAACCATTAAAACCTGAATAAATATAATGACCATCATCAGATATCGCCAATACTGAAGGCTCACTACCAATAAAAACAGTGTTTTCTAATGTGTAATTATTAGGATTAATTACACCTATACTATTGCCGTTTGCTCCGTTTGAACTTGGAATACTAGCATAAATTTTATTTGTCACGGCGTCATACACCAAATCATTTGTAGCCACTTGAATGACTTCAACTTGTAATTGTGCATGTAAAAGACTAGAAACTCCAAGAGCTAAAAAAAGTAAAAATTGTTTCATAATTAGATGTTTAGTAATCGTTTTTGGCGTTAATAGTTTAGTTTTTAGGAGGAAATAATATAGAACTCCAAAATCTAAAATTAAACAAAAACGTACAGGG
>JAGPVI010000389.1 GCA_018067115.1 Bizionia sp.
AAATGGCGTTGTCGTTCCTTGCGGAAATGTAATAACCCAACCATCGTCTAGCGCTTTGCTAATAGCCGAAATATCACTCATTTTAACCTGTCTGTTAATATTTTTACCTTCACTTCTCCATGTACGCTCGATACTAATCGACCCTACATACGCCATAATTTTAGGTAATAACCCAGAACGCATCGTTTCTTTGGCAGCCACGTAATACATATTCAATTTAGGCTCCCATAAATACCCTACATTCTTTATAGAATCGTCTCTTCCGCTTAAACTCGCGTTAAATACGTGAAACATTGCAACTACATCTGCAAAATACGTTTGGTGATTCGATATAAATAAAACGTTAGTTTCTGGTAAGTTCTTAATTATTTCAGAGCCTTCAATCTGTAATTCGTTAAAACCCCTAAAGCGTCTGTGAGAAAGGACTCCAAGAACTCTAATCAACCATTTTTTAACGAATAAATTGTGGCCAAAAGGATTTTTATCTAATAAACCCATAATTATTTTAAGTTGTTATATGTAAACAAAGGTAAAAAATCGCGGCTATTTAATGGCTGTCTTTAACAAGTCTTTTACCTCGCTTAGCATCATCGCTGTTGCCCCCCATACTAGAAAATTGTTTAATTTATATGCTGGAACTGCCACTTGGGCACCATAAGAGGTTGACACGTTTTTAGTTACCACATTCTCTTCATTAAAAAAGTCTATTAATTTCACTTTTAAAATAGCCTCTACTTCACTCTCTTGTTTTATAAATTCTGGTGTCGTTTCTAAAAAACCTATAAACGGTTGCACAAAAAAGTTACTAGGTGGTATATATAATGAAGTCATTTCTTTTATCACTTTAATACGATTTTGAGAAACCCCAATTTCCTCTTCAGTTTCTCGCAATGCGGCTTGCTCGTTAGTCTCATTGCCTTCTAATTTACCACCAGGAAACCCTACCTGCGCAGAGTGTACACCTTTATAAGTTTTTCTTAAGATTAAAACAAATTCCGTTTCATTGTCCGCATTAGGATAAAACAAAGCCATTACTGCCGATTTCCTAGCGTTTTTAATGTACTCCTTTTGTTCTTTTATTAAGTGCCCACGATATGGCGGAGACATTTTAAACTGCGATGTTTCGGCTGGAACTGTCAAATTTTCTATTTTTACAGTTAGTTTTAAAAACTCATTAAAATTCATATTACACTAGCCTTTTAAGGCCACTAATTACAAAAACCTCAACCTATGAGATATTTCTTGTTTCTATTTTCTTTTATAGTATTCTTTAATTGTGAAGATAAAAAAACTAAACCAAAAAAAAACAGCAACACCATAACAAAAAACGATACTGTTATAACAGAAATCCCTAAAGTAAAACAAGACAGCGTGTTAACTTTAGAAGAGAAATTTTTACCGCTTAACGATGATAATGCTATGGCCTTTTTTTCAGAATATGAGTCAGAGAATCCTGAAAATAAAGTAAGAATCTATACCGATTTCGGAACAATCGATATTCAGTTATTCGAGAACACACAATACCATCGCGCCAATTTTATCTTTCTTACAAAAAATAATGTTTTCGATGGCACCCAGTTTCATCGTGTGGTAAAAGATTTTGTTATTCAAGGCGGAAGCTCAGATAATAGAGACGTCTTAGAAAAACGAGGCCGTATAGGGCGCTACTTATTACCACCAGATACGCGACACGATCACAAACATTTTCGCGGGGTAATTTCCATTCCTAGTAGCGAAATTGAAAACGCCTATAAATTAGCCTCTCCCTATGAGTTTTTTATTACTCAAAGCAACCAACATCATTTGGATGGAAAGTATACCGTATTTGGAAAAGTAACAGATGGAATGGATGTTGTAGATAAAATATCGGCCGTAGAAACCGATGGTGGAGACTGGCCAATTCGCAACGTTTACATTAAAAAAGTAGTTATTTTAAAATAGGTTTCAAATCGCAGAATTGTTATCTTAACCCCTTAATTAAACATATAAAACACACTATGAAACCATACGTAAAAGCAGTTGTTCTAAGCCTTATAGTCTCGGCAACGAGTTGTAAGAAAGACTCAGAAAGCACTGACGAATTAATTGTAAAAAGTGAAGCGATGAGTAATAATACATTGTTACAAGAATGGACAGGACCATTCGACGGTGTTCCTGCTTTCGATAAGATGAAAGTAACCGACGTAAAAGAAGCCCTAGAAACAGGTATGGCTTTGGGTCTAAAAGACATTGAAGCGATTGCTAATAATCCAGAAGCACCTACTTTCGAAAACACAATTGAAGCTTTAGAACGCTCTGGTAAAGAATTAAATCGCGTATTTGCTTATTACGGTATTTTTAGCAGTAATATGAGTTCTCCAGAATTTAGAGAAGTCCAAAGTGAATTAGCACCTAAACTTTCTGAATACAGCTCTAAAATAAATCAAAATACTGCTTTATTTCAACGTATAAAAACAGTTTATAAAGCATCTCAAAAAAACCCTTTGGATTCTGAAAAACAACGTGTATTAAATTTAATTTACAAACGTTTTGAAATGGATGGGGCTGAATTAGACGACGCAAAAAAGAAACGTTATGCCGACATTAATAAAGAACTATCGTCACTTTACACCGATTTTGGAAATAACGTATTGCACGATGAAGAAAATTATATTACCTATTTAGAGAAAGACCAATTAGGGGGATTGTCTCAAGGATTTATAAAATCGGCAGCAAAAATAGCTAA
>JAGPVI010000138.1 GCA_018067115.1 Bizionia sp.
GGTAAGATTTCTTTTTATTTTTCCATTACGCACGTACGTTCGGAGACATTTTATTAAAACAATCTGAAACTAAAACAGTAAATGTCACCTACTTTATTAGTCGTCTTTGTCAATGACACTAAGTGCCAATCGGATTTTGAAATAATCCATTTGTTCATTAAAATAGTCGAAGTAATCCTTTAAAGTCTTTGGAGAGTCCAACTCAATTTTTGCTTGATGCACAGCTTCCACATCACTTTTGGAAACAAAATCGTAGATATTAATAGCTTTACCGTCGGAATATAATTTTGCAATATGAGAATATACTGTGGGTGCTTTTAGTTTTCTCTGAAGCGATATTTCTTCAATCGATAATCCAGATTTATACAATTCGTAAGTTACCAAATGAGTATCTGTTTTTTTTGGTTTTTTAACCTTTGAACCTATAAAATCAAGGATTTCGGCTATGAACTCATCACCATAAACCTCCATTTTACGCTGTCCGACACCAGAAATAGATAGGAACTCGCTTTCCGACATTGGGCGAACGCGCTCCATTTCTTTTAAGGTTGCATCGTTAAAAATAAGATAGGCTGGTAGGTTTTCCTCTAAAGAAATGCGATAGCGCAATTTTCGTAAGCGCTCGAATAAGCTATTACTATTAACTGCTTTTGTTTTAACCGCAGCAGGTGTTTTTGCTTTTTCATTAATATGAACAGGATATGTTAAGTATACTTTTAGTCCTTTAAACAATACTTTCTCTGAAAAATCGGTGAGCTGTAATGTGTTATTTTTATGAAAAGCAATTTCGCAAATCCCTTGATTAATTAATTGAATAATATACTGTTGCCAATCTTTCCAAGAGATATCATGCCCTATTCCAAAGGTTTTTACACGATTTAGACCTTTTTCTAAAACATTAGCATTATTGGCACCACGAAGCACATCTATTATTGTTCCTGTGGCTTCTTGTTGCTCTACTCTAGTGATTGTGGAAAGGATTTTTTGTGCAATCACAGTCCCATCGAAAAACTTGGGTGGATTTTTACATACATCGCAATTACCACAGTTTTCAGCTAGCAGCTCGCCAAAATAACTTAATAATATTTTTCTTCGGCAGGTAGTTGCTTCACTAAACTGCTTCATCCGTTCTAATTTGGCAATTTGCACGTCTTCATTAGTCGCTCCAGTTGCAAATTTTCTTAGCTGAATAACATCGGCATAACTATGAAATAATACTGCCTTTGCTTTTAAACCATCGCGTCCCGAACGCCCAATTTCCTGATAATAGCCTTCTATATTTTTTGGCATATTATGATGAATAACCCAACGCACATTCGATTTGTCAATTCCCATTCCAAAAGCGACAGTAGCGCAAACCACTTGTGTTTTATCGAAAATAAAGTCTTCTTGCACTCGTGTTCTATCATCAAAACTTAAACCGGCGTGGTAACAATCGCTATTAATACCGTTATCGTTTAGCTTTTTGGCAATTTGCTCTGTGTTTTTTCTACTTAAGCAATACACAATTCCCGATTGTCCAGGGTGTTTTTTAATAAAAGAGACTATTTGTTTGGCACGTGCATCGGCAGGGCGCACTTCCAATTCAATATTTTTCCTGTCGAAAGACGAGATAAACTGGTCGGCATCTGGCATTTGCAGCTGCTCTACAATATCTTGACGCGTCGCTTTATCTGCCGTTGCGGTTAAGGCTATAATTGGTGTATTGGGTAATCGTTTTTTTAAAAATCCTAATTGCTGGTACGACGGTCTAAAATCGTGGCCCCAACTGGAAATACAATGCGCTTCATCTATGGCAACGCAACTAATGTATTTCTCATTCACTAAATTTTCTAACCCAGAAAGACTCTCTGGCGCAACATAAAGTAGTTTTATTTCTTTGGTGATTACTTTTTCAATAATGCTTTGTTGCTCTTGGGACGTTTGACTGCTGTTATAAAAAGAGGCTTTTATTCCGTTGGCATTTAAACCATCTACCTGGTCTTTCATTAAGGCAATTAACGGCGAAATTACTAGTGTTAACCCCTCTAAAACAACAGCTGGTATTTGAAAACATATAGATTTCCCACCACCGGTAGGCATAATAACCAGTGTGTCTTTTTTTTGCAACACATTTTCAATAATTTCCTGTTGTTGCCCTCTAAAGGTATCGTACCCAAAATAGGTTTTTAAAGCAGAATGTAATTGGTGTTGTGAAGCAGTTTCTAGCATAGTCAAGAATTAATCAAAAAAGTAATGTTGCAAAGTAAAGAAGAATAGTTAAGTTTTCAGTCCTTGTTTTTGCTTAAATCATAAGAAATACGAGAGAACAAAATGAAGCCGATATGCTTCAATTTATAATAATTATTACCACGCAACGATAAAACATTTACTCAGTTCTCCGTTTGGGTGTTTTAACCATACTAGTGGTGAATATTTTTCGGCTTTATACTCATCTAATTTTGGAAGTATTTGCGTATAGGTTTGCCAATCGGCAGTGTTTGTAACATCGAGTAGCCAATCGGTTTTTTTAGGACAATAAAACAAACAGTTTTCAAATTGTGGCAAGTCGGCGTAATTAAAATAAAAACCATACACACAATTGGGGTTTAAATGGGTGAGTGTAATAGATGATCTCAGTGGTAAAAACAGTTGTGCTTTAAAGTATATTTTTTGTTGAATAGTCTCTGCTCTTAACCCTAAACTGTCCAATAACGGTTTAGTTTCAGGCGAATAGAGTAGTGGCAGTTGGTGTGTTTTTAGTTTGTGTAGTTTTTCATTTAACGTATCGCGACGCATCGGGCCAATACAGTGGTCTATTTCGGTGGTTCCTAAAGAGGGGTCATACAAGTAAAATTTAAATTGAATTTCTAAGTGTACCGGCGTGTTTTCCTCTAAAAGCAAACAATCGAGCTCGCCAATAGTACGTTCTTCATTTTTAATCTGACAGTTTTCGGCTAAAATATTGAGGTTAGGGAGTTGTAGTAACTCGGCAGAAACAAAACGCTCAACGCGCTGTCCCAGTCGGACTCTCGGGTTTATGGGGCTATTAAAAACAAAAGCATTCTCAGGCCTTGTAATAAAAGGATCCAGGCCATTGACCGTGGTATTAAATAAATGCGGAGTATTAAAAAATCCGTTAAATTGTTCTTGGTAATCTTCTGTCTTGTCAGTCATATTCACAATCAAAAATACAAATTTTAAAATTTTTATGGGATTTAAACGTAAAAAGCCTACAAAACGTTGTATTTTTGCCCATTGTAAAATTTGAACAAATTAGATGTCAGTAACAGCTTTAGAATTAGAAGAACGCACCGAAGGAAAAAATTTATATAGCTACCAACAAGGGGCTATAAACAAAATTTTTAAATGTTTTGAAGACGCTCCAGAAGATTATCATTTATTGTATCAACTGCCTACTGGTGGGGGTAAAACGGTAATATTTTCTGAGATTGTTAGGCAGTATTTAAAGAATCACAAAAAGCAAGTATTGGTGATGACTCACCGTATTGAATTGTGCAAACAAACATCGAATATGCTCTCGGAGTTTGGTGTTTCTAATAAAGTAATTGATAGTAAAGCAGATTTATCAGATCAGGGGAATTACAATTGTTTTGTGGCGATGGTAGAAACCTTAAACAATAGGTTAACCGACAATAAACTAGACATTTCTGATATTGGTTTAGTCATTATTGATGAGGCCCATTACAACTCATTTACAAAATTATTTAAGTTCTTCGAAAAGTCCTTTATTTTAGGAGTAACAGCAACCCCTTTAAGTAGTAATATAAATCTACCAATGAAGGACAACTACAATGAATTAATTGTAGGAGAAACCATCCAATCATTAATAGAAAATGAATTCTTGGCACGTGCCGAAGTGTTTTCTTATAATGTGGGGTTAACCTCTTTGGTTGTTGGTGCTAACGGTGATTATACCGTAAAATCTTCTGAAGATTTATATACCAATACAGACATGTTAACGAAGCTTATTCAGGCTTACGAAGAACGCTGTAAAGGAAAGAAAACACTAATATTTAACAACGGTATTAATACATCGTTACACGTATACGACACCTTTAAACGCGCGGGTTACCCAGTAGCTCACCTTGATAATAACAACAGTAAAAAGGAGCGTAAAGCAATTTTAAAATGGTTTAAAGAAACGCCAGATGCTATTTTAACATCGGTTAGTATTTTAACCACTGGATTCGATGAGCCTACGGTAGATTGTATTGTGTTAAATAGAGCGACAAAATCGCTGACGCTATACTACCAAATGATTGGTCGTGGATCGCGTATTTTAAAGAAGAAATCGAAGTTTACTGTTATTGATTTAGGTAACAATTTACACCGTTTTGGACCCTGGGGAAGTGATTTAGACTGGCAGAAAATTTTTAGATCGCCTAATTTCTATTTAGACGGTATTTTAAATGATGAAGATTTAGAAGAAAACTTTAGATACGAAATGCCAGAAGCCGTACGTGCGGAATTTGCTAAATCTGAAGATGTATATTTCGATGTTAAGAAAAATTATATAACGTCGATTAGAAATGGAGAATCTTCTAAAGTTATTTTAGAGCGCTCGATACAAAATCACGCAAAAATTTGTATTGAAAACAGTGAGGATTTGTGGGATGCTTTGGCGCTTGCAAAATTACTTGGTGATGATATCGATTTTAGAATTCATCGTTATACAAAATGCATTAGTAAAAGTACGTTTAACTTTGTAGAATGGTTAAAAGACGATTACCGAAAGAAATTAAATGCGTATTTACGTACTAATTTTGATGAAGTTTTTGAAGAGATTCACGGTTTTCCGCCTGAAGATTAGTATGTACTAAGCGGGTTACTGTTTACCATTTAAAAGGTTACTATTTTAATATTTCTAATTACACTATATATTATGACAACATTTAAAGATTTAGGCGTTCATAAAAACTACATCAAATCATTAAAAGAATTAGGAATTAAATCACCTACAGATATCCAGGCGCAGGCGATACCTATGTTAATGGCATCGGCTAAAGATTTTATAGGTTTAGCACAAACAGGAACAGGAAAAACCGCTGCTTACGGTTTACCGGCACTACATAAAGTGAATCCGAAAATAGATGCAGTTCAAGTGTTAATTTTATCGCCTACACGAGAACTTGTTCAACAAATAAAAAAACAACTCTTTAAATTCACAAAATACAACGATGCTCAAGTCTTTGTTGAAGGTGTTTACGGAGGAGAAAAAATAGATATTCAGATTAGAAACCTAAAGCGTACTACTCATATTGTAGTGGCAACGCCAGGGCGATTAGTCGATTTATTAGATAAAAACTGCATTGATTTAAAACAGATTAAAACCATTGTTTTGGATGAAGCAGACGAAATGCTGAGTATGGGCTTTAAACAAGACTTAAACACTATTCTTAATGCGACGTCTGGAACTAGAAATGTCTGGTTATTTTCTGCTACTATGCCCGAAGATTTAAAAGATATTGTAAAACGCTACGTCTCTAAAGATGCGATGCGCATAGAAATTGATAGAAATAGTTTAGTAAACGCTAATATTTCTCATTTTGTAGTAGAAACTACTATTGCGAACAAGCCAGAAACGTTAATTCGCTTACTGGAAGAGCGTGAAGACGAACGCGGTATTGTGTTTTGTAAAACGAAAGCTGGCGCACAGGGTTTAAAGCAATTACTTCAAAAAGAAGGGTTTAATGTCGACGCATTAGAAGGCGATATGATGCAAAAAGATCGCGATAAAGTGATGCGCGCTTTTAAGAATACAAATCTTCAGATTTTAATTTCTACGGATGTTTCGGCACGTGGTATTGATGTCGATAATTTAGGGTTTGTTATTCACCATCAATTACCAGAGCATTTAGAATATTACACACACAGAAGCGGAAGAACAGCAAGAGCAGGTAAAAAAGGGGAGAGCATTGCGTTGGTACTTTCCAATGAAATGACGCAGTTAAAAGCCATTGAAAAAAAGCTTATGATTACCTTTAAAACCTTAACGTTATAAGCGTTAACTAACGATTAGCCAAAACAGAGGAATGTTATGAAGGCAAAATCTTGTATTTAATTTACAAGGATCCAAACGAGACTAATTTTGCCACGGCTGGACATACTATTATTAGAATCCGTTTAGAATAGATCAAAAAAAAACTACTTTGAAAAAAGTAGTTTTTTTGATCTCTATTTATAATATAAGATTAATGAGTTTTCATTTTGCCTTTACGCTTTTCTAATTGGCGCTCTAGTTGGTTAATCGCTTCGGTAACACTCTTGTGGTAAGAATCGCTGTTGTCTTCGGCGAATAGGCGAGGACCAGGAGCACTTAAACGTATACTAGATATTTTACCTGTATTATCTGATGAGTTTTGAATTTTAAAAAACACATCTGCACGAACTATAAATTCGTATTTATTGAATAGTTTATTTAATTTTTCTGTAACAAAAGTTTCTAGTGCTGCACTAGGGTTTACTTCATGGTATTCAAAATTTATGTCCATATCATTTAATGTTTAATCGTTAATGTTGTGTGTTACCTAAAGATAGTAAACACTTATTAATTTGAGTGTGTTTTGGCAAAATTTTATGGATTATAATGGTAGGTTATAGTACCAAAAAAACAGAGTAATCACATTTGCAATTACTCTGTTAGTACTTAAGCTGTTAAGCTATCTATGCAATTAATATTATTACATTTTATCAATTTCATCTGAAATCTGTTCTTTAGTTTTTCCAGTTTTTTCCTGGAGTTTACCTATCATTTCGTCAAATTTACCTTCAGTGTAGGTTACATCGTCGTCGGTAAGATCACCATATTTTTGTTTGAATTTACCTTTAACTTGTTTCCATTTTCCTTCTAATTGATCGCTATTCATAATTCTAAGTTTTAAGATTAATAATTTGTTATACTCAAAGATAGTAGGATTGTTTATTTAGAATGTGCTCATTTCGGTTGTTGATTTGCTGAAATGCTATAACTGCGTTAAAGTTTTATTAACGACAATAATTAGTAGTGTTACATAGCGGTTGTGTTAGGATTATTATAACGGATAGAATCTAGGACTTCGGATTCGATATAATTGTTAATATAATAAGGAGAGTAGATTCTATCATTTTCTATTTTACATAATATTAATTATAGGACAAATGTATTGTGTGCAGTTTCCGTATAGCTGTGCTATTTTATATAATTGTAGATATGATTGCCTTTAGGCTCATATCGTCACCAATTATGTAAAAGGAAACCAACACGCCATACTTAAATAATTGTTCCTCATTGGTTAGCTATAATTGCATTATGTAAAATATCCCAGAACATTTTATTATTTAAGCGAATTATATAACCCGGTCATGAATCTATAAACGGTATGCTGCGCATGGCGAAATAATTTATTTGTATCTATAATTAGTCGCTATGTGAAACTGCCGCTGCCTATGCGCTGGATTGTTTTATAAAATCAAATTGCTCTGGCAATTTCTTTTACACACAATTATCCAAAGCTTGCCAACGCCAAAATAAAAGCTAACCTTTTTGCTCTTATTAAAAATCGCGTATTTGATAAAATGTACGTAATAAAAAATTTTAGACGATTCTCGTGGATTGCCACAAGAGCATAAATTTCAAGAAATCGACTTTTTAGGAGATTCACGAACACATTTTATATTTAATCTTTCAATTAATCTTTTTTTTCTACTTTCATTATTAGGTATTTTAAAAATTGATACTCAATCAATTCTTTAAAATAGTGTCTTGAAACACTATTTAGCGAAAGCTAAATACCTAAAACAAAAATTCTTTATTTTGTATTTTAAAAATCGATACTCAATCGATTCTTAAAATAGTATATAATTTTAGAAATAATTAACGGCTCATTCGCTATATTTTAGGCTCTTTAACGTTAAGAAAATGTACCCAAAGTACATTTTTAGTTAAATACTATTTGAAACTAAATTTTAATAAAGTGTTGTATCCAAATCCAATCATCCACAGGATAATTGCATTCGTATAGTCTAAAATGTAGACACACCACTCACCCATTATTTTATCAAAAATTTATTAGGAGGTCAAAAAAAAGCAGGCTATTACACCTGCTTTTTTTCAAGATTTTATCCATAGCACTTTAAGAGAAGCCCATTTAATAGTTGTAAATACTATGTTTTACCTGGTTTTCATTGGTGGTAAATCGAAAGCTGTTGCGTCGTGCTCAAAATGATTTCTGTGCGAACCATCGCAAAAAGGTTTGTTACTAGAAAGTCCGCAACGACATATACCTAGCACTGTTCTTCCTTGTAAGTTATATGCATTACCTTGGCTATCTACAATTTCGAAATCTCCTTCTACTTTTACAGACCCATTACTATTTATTGTAAGTTTTGTTTTGCTCATTATATTTAATTCTTTTATTTGATTTTGTAAACATAGGGATATAGAATTAATTTTAATAGAGAATAGTTAAGAGTTATTAACTTTAAAACACCACGTAATAGCAACTTTTATATAGACGCTTTACTATTAGAAGTATATAATAAACGCGCCAAACTTTTTAGTTATAATTAAATTACTATTCTATTTATAAGCTACCCTTTACTATTTTAAAGGGACTTCCATTAAAAGGATTTCGGTATCGCTATCTGCTATAATGTCTAGTGTTTCTACATCCCAAATTCCTAAACCATCTCTATTATTTAGTGTTTGCCCGTTTATAGTAGCGTCTCCTTTTAAGATAAACGCATAAACCCCATTGTGTTCCGCATCATTAAGGGTGTATTTAACGTCTTTACCTTTATCAAGATTAGCCATATTAAACCAGGCATTTTGATGCAGCCATACACCAGCATCCTCCGCATTAGGCGATAGTACTTGTTGCAGTTTGTTTTTACGGTCTGCAGGATTCAGTGTCATCTGGTCGTAACGCGGTTCTACATTTGTTTTATTAGGAATGACCCAAATCTGTAGAAATTTTACAGGTTTATCTGGGTTATTGTTATATTCTGAATGCATAACACCTGTACCAGCGCTCATAACTTGTATGTCTCCTTGTTTGATAACGGTCTCATTCCCCATATTATCTTGGTGCTTTAAATCACCTTCAAGCGGAATGGAAATGATTTCCATATCGCGATGCGGATGAGTCCCAAACCCCATACGTTCTGAAACTGTATCATCATTCAGCACTCGTAATACTCCAAAATTCATACGTTCCGGATTGTGATAATTTGCAAAACTGAAGGTATGACTAGATTTTAGCCATCCGTGATCTGCTTTTCCTCTGGTATCTGCTTTGTGAAGTATTATATTCATAGTTTTTCTTTTGAATTAGGAGGTAGTTATAACCTACCTCCGTTTATAGTAATGAGGGGACTGCTTGCTTTTTTCTGAACTCGTAAAAGCCTAAATAACGTGTTTAGAAGCACGGTGTTAGATGACTTTTAATTTTCGCATCCACCGCTATGAGTGTTATATGTGCTATTCAGTTTTAATTCTTAAATATGGCATCTCCATCTTTTAATAGTGTATACGAATCTCCTTTACCACTAAGTTCGTAAAGCTCATTTTTATACCAAATTCCAGACGCTGCTTTTTCTTCTACCAAGTCAATCTGTTCGCCACCATTTAAATAGGCTTTAACAGTACCTGCAGTATTATTAAAAGTCATATTTAAAACATCGCCCCTATCATTCTTTGCTTCTATACTAACTTGATCTTCTTCATGTTTAAAAATCACGTTTCCTTCTTTTGTTAGTTCTATAGCGTTGCCCTTTCCTCGCAATTCGTATTGGCTATTTTTGTACCAAATACCTGAAGCAGGTTTTTGTGAAATTAATTCGATAGTTTCAGTATTAAAAGACACCGTCGCGGTACTTTTTGTAGTATTAAATACCACTTCTAATGTTTCACCATCTTCGTTAATTGTTGTGGTTTTAATAATAGCATCTGCAACATTCTCTACTGTTTCAGTTTCTTTTATTTCTGTATTTTCTTGGTTTGTAGATTCCTTACAAGCACTTAGAAACAATAAGGTTAGCATTGTAATTGTTAACGTTTTTTTTATCATTTTATTTTTTATTTATAATTAATTTATCGATCGAAAATTTACCGGCCCCCGCTATAAGAATAACCAAATACATAGAAGCATAAAGCAAAGGTAATTCTTGTCTTGCAAAAGGATCGGGAGCATGCACTATTAATGCTGCTACTAACATTGTAAAAAGCAATGAAAATGCCGCAAAACGTGTTGTTAATCCTATAATTAAGAGAGCGGCACAGACTACTTCTGCAAATACTGTAAGCGCCAAAGACGTCGTTGCGCCAAAACCAATGGGATCTGGAAACTGTATTGGGTCGCTTCCAAACAAAAGTACGCTTTTACCAATGCCATGTGTTAACATTAAAGCACCTCCCGCAATACGAAGTATAAGTAGCGAATAGTCTATGTTTCTCGAATAAGACCCCGGATTGATTATTGATTTTATCATACGTTTATTATTGTTTAAAAGTCCACATAGAACCGTTTTTTGTTGTTAATTTCTCTAAAGCTCCTGTATCTGAAAGACCATTTAAAACCTGTTCACTTTCATTTCTTGGTGTACCCGAAAGTTCTGAATACTCTTTTGCTGTTAGCGTAGGATATATTGAGAACAGTGATTCCCAGTTTTTACTATATTCACTTTTTGTAGCATCTGGATTCAATTTTAGAATGGCCATTTCATAAAAAGCATAAGGTCTAGTACCATAAACCGTTTCTTTATTACCAGCTTCATCAATGAAAAATATGGTAGGAAATCCTCTTACCCCTAGTTCTCTTCCTAATTTTAAATCGTCTGCAAACAATTCTTTTGCTTTCCCTTCAAAATCCGTTTTTAATTGCTCTACATTAAGCCCTACAGTTTTTGCTGCTAAGGCTAAATGTTCCCATTTGGCAATATTTTTCTTTTTAAGAAAAACCAGTTCTCTAATTTCTCGCATAAACAAATGAGCTTTGTCTTCATCTTGTAGTTGCGCCGCCTTAAATGCTATAGATGGTGGATAAGACGAATCTAAAGGATCTTCTAACCATAAATCGCCATCTATAGGCATATCGTAATGCTCGCTTACTTCGTCCCAATGCGAAGCGACGTCGGCCGGCTTACCAATACCACCACTATTGTAACTCCAATCTGGCAATAAACCGCCCATTCTATAGTCTATCTCAATGGCATTACCATATTCCAATTTAAGTTTACGCAGTTGTGGTTCTATTCCCCAACAAGACGAACAAATTGGATCTGTATAATAAATTAATTTTACAGATTTCTCTTTAGATTGCTGACTACTTTGAGAGGACGTATTTGTATTCTCATCTGTTGTTTCGCACATTCCGGTTTCTATATCGCACAAAAGCGGATTGTTTTTTATGATTTCCTTACTCATAGTATATTATTTATATTCATTAATTTCAGTTAACATTTCTTTATAAATCCTTATTTATTAACTGATTACTGCAAACATAAGAAAAAGAAGTGTATATTTGACACTTAATTCCTTTTAGAAAGTGGTTTCCCCTAGGAAACTACCTTGATTGAATATGATATATAATTCAGAATTTTTAACAAATGAAGAAGAAATCAGTTATTAACGATACTCCCGTTTGCCAAATTAGAATGCAAGCTATTAGCGATACTATGAGTATTTTATCAGGAAAATGGAAACTCCATATTTTAGGTACTCTAATAGAGGGTAGCAAATTGGGATTTATGGACTTGCAACGTGAAATTAACGGCATTGGCAGTAAAATGCTTTCAAAAGAACTTCAGGACTTAGAATTAAATCTTTTGGTTAGTCGCACAGTTATGGATACCAAACCTATAACCGTTGAATACGCCATTACCGAATATGGAGCAACATTGTCGCCTCTAATTAACGAACTAACGACATGGGGAATTGAATATCGACAGTCTGTTCATGGTTCAAAATAATTCTAATTATTAGCTTTAACATAAGACAAAACTGCTGTATTACGTAAAATCTACATTGAATCTTGGAAAACCTGAAGTATCCCATAGTCTCATATATAATGATTCTAGAGCCATCGCCATTATAGCTACAGCTGTTTTATGTTATTTCATTTTCTTCTCCTTTTTTTTTGCTAAATTATTGATGTTCTGTTTTAAAGTTACTAATTATTTTGACTGAATTTAAAGGTGTGCGTTCTTCTATTTTATTATAACCTGCCAAGTATCCTTCACCAACATTAACTCAACGTTTTTTTTGAAAAATAGGAAATTATTATTCCTGGAATAGATAAAGCAATAGCAAGGTAAACCAAGCTCATTGGCGAGTAAATACCAAGTAATAATCCTGCTACAGACGATGCAATCATTATAGACAAGTTAAATACAGAAGATTGTACCGAAGTGGCAACATCTTTGGCCGTTTCCACCTGCCTGCTTACAGCTGCTTGTAACAAGGTTACTAATGGACCAAATGAAAGCCCCCATATAAAAAAAGCAAAATGTCCCATACCTTTTGTTCCGCCATACATTAGAAAAACCACCATTGAGATAATTAGTAAGGCAAACATTAATATGGTTAATAGTCTCAAGTATTTATCAGTGTATTTTATGGCCAACAATACCGAAATCAAAGATCCTATTCCAAAAAACAATAAGGCACTTTCTACACCTCCAGCCAACTGAATTTCATCCACAAGACTTGTGATGTATACATAAACACCATAATGTGCAATGACACCAAGTAGTGTGAGCAGAAGAATAATTAAAACTGCCGGTATTTTTAATAATGCAAAGGGTGATGAACTTTTGGTGAGTTTTTCTCCTGGTGCTGAAGGCAATATAAACATACTGATTAAAGCGATAACGAAAATAAAACCTCCAAGTCCTATAAATTCCGTTCTCCATCCATAATCATTACCAATAGAAGTCATTATTGGCATTCCAATACTAATCCCTAAAGTTGTTCCTGCCATAATTACAGCAATGGCTTTTCCGTGATCTTTTTCATCTACTAATCGCATACCGTAAGCAGCAATCATTGGCCACATAACCCCTGCACAAATACCACCGATAACTCTTAAAATAATTATTGTGGTATAATCGTGAACAAGTCCTGCAATAATATTAGAAATAGCAAATCCACCAAGCAATATCAATAATAAATATTTGCGGTTGAATTGCATGGTTAATGAAATAAGCGGAATTGCAAAAATAGCGGAAGCTATAGCGTAGTAACCTACTAGATTCCCTGTTTGTACCTCACTAATGTTTAAATCGTCCATCATTAACGGAAGTACACCAGAAGGCATTAATTCTGACAGTATTCCTACAAAAGTTACCGATGACATTAAAATCATAATCAGCCACGGAAAAGCCTTTTGGACTTGATCCGTAATATATTGTTTGCTCATAGGTTTATTTTTTATAACTGTTGGAAATATAATAAGTACTTCACTTCAATTATTTTAAATTTTTTACGGAAATAATCAATGTGAAGTACTTAAAAAAATACTTAAAATTAAATTAAAGACTCAAAGGAACATCATAAGCCATTTCTTTTCTACGGAATAAGA
>JAGPVI010000006.1 GCA_018067115.1 Bizionia sp.
ATCGCACCAAACGATAAACTGTACGATTATTTAGAAGATAAAAAATTAACGTGGTTAGATGATTTGCCAACGGTAAATACAACGGTTTTAAAATTATTACGTAAAGTAAAACCAGAATCTAATGCGTTTCACTTTATTCCAAAATTATATAAAGATTTAGAAGATAAAGAGTTTGCTATAAAACTTTTTAATAAAACACTTTTAAATCAGGGAGCATTAACTACCGAAATCACTAAGAAAACTACAAATTGGGATTCTGATCGTATTGCACAAATAGACTTATTACTTCTAAAAATGGGGGTTTGCGAAATTCAGAACTTTCCATCTATTCCAACTAAAGTAACGATTAACGAATACCTAGAGATTTCTAAAGAATATTCGACACCTAAAAGCCGAATATTTATAAACGGGATATTAGATAAGCTCGTTAAAGAATACGAAACTGAAGGAAAGTTAAATAAAATAGGAAGAGGGTTGATGTAGTCTAAAATTATTCTTATTTTTACAAATCATTAAATTAAAAATTATAAATTAGTTATGAAAAAAGTAGTATTAGCATTTAGCGCAATGTGCTTAATAGCATTTACATCTTGTAAAGAAGATGCAACAACAAAAATTGATGAAAACAATGTAGCAGCAGCTGCAGAAAGAGATGCACAAGCTTCAAAATACCCAGTGTTAACTTTTGATAAAAGTGAACATGATTTCGGTGAATTAGTTTCTGGAACTAATGTAGAAACTGTATTTAACTACACAAATACAGGAGACGCACCTTTAGTTATTACAGATATTAAAAGTACTTGTGGATGTACTGTGCCAAGAGATTGGAGTAAAGAGCCTTTAGCTCCAGGAGCAACAGGAAGCTTCACAGTTAAATTTAACGGTAAAGGAACAAATAAAGTGTCTAAAGCGGTAACAGTAACGGCTAACACAGAAAAAGGTAGAGAAGTAGTAAAAATATCTGCATTTGTTAAACCAGACCCTAATGCTCCAACAAGAGCTGGATCTGCAGCAATTACCCCAGTGTCTAAGTAATGGGAGATATTTCAAGTTTTTTACCAATTTTAGCAATGTTTGCTGTAGTGTATTTCTTTATGATTGCACCACAGATGAAACGTTCTAAACAAGAAAAAAAGTTCGCTGCAGAATTGAAAAAAGGTGACAAAATTGTTACTAAAAGTGGACTACACGGAAAAATTTTAGAGCTTAACGATAAAGACCGTAGTTGTATAATTGAAACGATGTCAGGAAAATTAAAATTCGATCGTTCTTCAATTTCTATGGAATTAAGTAAGATAGTTAATGCTCCAGAAAAGTAAATAGAGCAGAACGCTCACACTATTAAAAAAAGCTTCAAGTTTATTCTTGAAGCTTTTTTTTTGTTTTATACAGTCAGTATTTAACAGTTTTTGTACTTATCATGTAGTCCAACGCCTTTAAGTATTAATGGTGTTATTTTTTCTAATCGCGACTGTTTTGTAGCTTCTCGTTTCGCGGTTTCAATGTGTTCGCAATACTCACGTTGTTTTCCGGGAGTTAATGCGGCAAAAGCCTTGCAAAGGAGCTCGTTGCTGTTAAGTTTAAATTGTAATTCTGTAGGAATAGCCACCGGTTTCTTATGGCGTTCGGGCTTTAATTCTTTGCCTAGTTTTTGATTTTCAATAGCTTCGCGAACATACAACAGTACCAAATCTTTGTTAATTACAGTATCTTCTTCAAAGCGCAGTTGCCGCAATGCCTTTGTGTTTTCTTGAGCATTTACTAAAAGATTGTGCTCGTCTTTTAAAAAGACACCGTTAAAAAACCAAATACCATAATGGTTTTTAAAGGCCCCTATTCCTAATACATTTTTAGAGCCTAGAGTGTACACAGGGGAGTTCCACTTAAAGCATTCTTTAAGCTCTGTACTTAATATAATAGCTCTTAATTGAGACAGTTTTTCTTCAAAATGAGGGTGTAACTCTATATATTCTTCAACAGATTTCGCTTTTTTCATTAGTGTAATTTAATGAGTATTAATTCAGTAGAACTTATTATTTTTATTTAGTCTAAATAAGCTTTGTTTTTATGAAGGTGTATAATATCTTTGCGCCCTTATTTAAAACAAATCTAAATAAAATCATGTTAAATAAAGTCATCGTATTATTCTTGTCAATTTTTACCTTCCAATTGAGTTATTCTCAATCTAAGATTCAAGGTACAATTTTTAACGAAAATAAGGAAACAGTAGCCTTTGCAAATGTATTAATTAAAGGAACAGTAAAGGGAACAGCATCAAACGAAACGGGAAGTTTCGAATTAAAAAACCTATCGTGGGGCGACTATACTATCGAAATTTCGTCGGTAGGTTTTAAACCCTATTCTAGACGTATTTCATTAAAAAATGATGAGGTAGTAACTGTAACAGTAACCCTTCAAAATGATACGACTCTAGAAGAAGTTGAAGTGTTTGGAAACCGATTTCAGCATCCCGATAAAATTGAAGCACTAACCCGATTGCCATTAGAGCCTTACGAGCAAATTCAAAGTATTTCTATCATTTCAGATAAATTAATTAAACAACAAGGGAATTTAAGTATTGCAGACGCTACCAAAAATGTTCCGGGGGTTTACACCTTTGCGACTTACGGAAATAAAAGAGAAAGTATGTCGTCTCGAGGATTTAGAGGAATTCCTATCTTAAAAAACGGTGTGCGTGTGCATTCAGATTTTAGAGGGACAGGGATTTTAACCGATATGCAAGGGGTAGATAATATTCAGGTGTTAAAAGGAGCGGCATCTATTACTCAAGGTGTTGCTACCGATTTAGGAAGCCCAGGTGGTATTATTAATATTGTAACTAAAACTCCTAAATATTATTATGGTGGTAATGTGTCTTTACGCGGAGGGAGCTTCGGACAAGCAAGAACGGCTTTCGATGTGTATGGCCCTTTAACCGAGAAAGAAAATATGGCGTTTAGAATTAATGGAGCTTTAGAAAGAGCTGATGGTTTTAGGTCTGGAGTCTCTTCTGAACGTTTTTATATTAACCCTTCATTTGAATGGAAAATAGACGATAAAACAAAAGTAACTGCAGAGCTTGATTATATGGACGATAGCCGAACCCCAGATCTAGGGACCGTGAATTTAGGAGAAAGCGATGTTAATGCCATTTACAATTTGCCATACAATCAATTTCTAGGTTTTGAAAATGATAAATCGCTGACAAAAAACACCACGTATTCTTTACGATTTAGCAGAGAGTTAACAGATAAATTAAGCTTAAAAGCAGCGTATTATAAATCGGATTTAGACTTAGACGACAAAGGTGCAAGCTTAGGGGGAGTAGTAGTAGATGATTTAGACAACCCTATATATAACTTTAGAAATAGAGGTTATGGTGTGTCAACTAGAAAAGATATAAACAGTGTGTTGCAATTTGATTTAATAGGAGACGAGTTGTTTACAGGCGCTATTTCACATACGTTTCAAGTAGGATTCGATTATAGAACCTCACGTTTTAATACAACAAACAGAAGCAATTCTTCTGTAGATGTAATCGATGTATTTGCT
Organism: Bizionia sp.; assembly: GCA_018067115.1. Classification (GTDB taxonomy): domain Bacteria; phylum Bacteroidota; class Bacteroidia; order Flavobacteriales; family Flavobacteriaceae; genus Bizionia. The sequence goes on from JAGPVI010000006.1 coordinate 3,553, forward strand.
AATGTAGACAGACGTTTACCAGCAGAAGTTACTTCTAATCCAGATTTTTTAGGAGTAGAGTCTTTGGCAGGTTCAGAATCTAGAGCTTTAGGGTTTGTCGCTCAAGATGTAATTACATTTAACTCGTGGTTAAAAACATTTTTAGGCGTACGTTACAGTAAAACACAAACCTCTACAGAAACGGAAACAACCGATAGCGATGCTTTTAATCCGTTAGCAGGTATTATTATTACGCCTTTCGAGAATGTAAACGTATTTGCGTCGTACACGAACAGTTCGTACCCTAGAACAGGAACACGTTTAGATAGTAATGGCAATGCCTTGGGTAACGAGCGTTTCGACCAATTGGAGGCCGGTGTAAAAGCGAACTGGTATAATAGCCGCTTACGTTTTAATTTAACCCTCTTCAAGATTAATAATAAAGATATAAATCTTCCTGTGTATGATGAAAACTGGGTAGCCACAGGTTTTTATGCTAAAGGAGGAAATGACGAAAGAAAAGGTGTGGAAGTAGAGCTAAGCGGAAGGATTTTAGAAAACTTAGAAGTTATTACCGGGTATTCTTACATTGATGCGCAATACAAAGAGCACACGTCTTATGTGTATGGCTCTGCTCCATTAAACACACCAAAACACACCTATAATATCTATGCAAATTATAGTTTTAAAAATACCTTAGAAGGCTTATCGCTAGGAGGAGGTGTGTACTTTACAGGAGAGCGCCCAATTAACGATTGGAGTTCTGGAGCGGTAACACACGAAGGGATAGTACCAAATCAAAAACCTTTCGATGTTGAAGCTTATACACAAGTAAATTTACAAGCAGCATATAACTTTAATCCGCATTGGAATTTTAGAGTGATAGCAAATAATGTGTTTAACGAAATAGGTTACAATGCTTATAGAACCCGTTATATAAACCAAACAACCCCAAGAAATTTCGCAGGGGTGTTAACTTATAATTTTTAAGTACTATGTTTTAGTTGCATACCGAATTAGTCTAAATAGAAAAGCCACTCTAAACATAAAGAGTGGCTTTTTTTTCCTGCTATTATAACTGAAATAAAACCTGTTTAATTATTTTTTCTGAGCGGTAAGTTCTGCAATTTTACAGATCACTTCCGTCGCTCTAATCATACTTTCTACTGGTACGTATTCGTAACGCCCGTGAAAATTATGACCACCAGCAAAAATATTGGGGCAAGGTAATCCCATATAGCTTAATTGAGACCCATCAGTTCCACCACGAATAGCTTTAATAAGCGGTTTAATACCGAGTTGTTTCATTGCTTCTTCGGCAATATCCACAATATGCATTACTGGCTCTACTTTTTCTTTCATATTGAAATATTGATCTTCAATTTCAATAGTAACCACTTCGCGTCCGTATTGCGAGTTAATTTCGGCAGTTAACTTCTCCATAACTTCTTTTCTTGCCTCAAAATGCTCTCTATCGTGATCACGGATAATGTATTGTAAAACCGTATCTTCCACTTCTCCGTTTATAGAGTATAAGTGGAAAAAACCTTCGTAACCTTCTGTATGTTCTGGTGTTTCTAAACGCGGCAGTGAGTTAATAAACTCCGTCGCTATATACATTGAGTTAATTAATTTTCCTTTCGCATATCCTGGGTGAACAATTTTTCCTTTAATACGCACTTTTGCACCTGCAGCATTAAAGTTTTCGTATTCTAATTCTCCAATTTGGCTACCATCCATAGTATACGCCCAATCGGCACCAAATTTGTCAACATCAAATTTATGAGCACCACGACCAATTTCTTCATCTGGTGTAAACCCTACTTTAATTGTACCGTGTTTAATTTCTGGATTCTGAATTAAATATTCCATAGCCGAAACAATTTCGGTAATACCAGCTTTATCATCGGCACCTAAAAGCGTTGTTCCGTCGGTTGTAATTAAAGTTTGTCCTTTATATAATAGTAAGTCTTCAAAATAATCTGGAGATAATATAATGCCTTCAGCTTCATTTAAAACAATGTCTTTACCATCGTATTTGTCAATAATTTGTGGCTTTACATTAGCGCCAGTAAAATCTGGTGTCGTATCGAAGTGAGAAATAAACCCAATAGTTGGCGTCTCGTGGTCTACATTACTAGGTAAGGTAGCCATAATATAAGCGTTCTCGTCTATGGTAACGTCTTGCATACCAATAGCTTTTAACTCATCGACTAATGCATTCGCTAAATCCCATTGTTTTTCTGTACTTGGTGTCGTTTTACTTTCTGGATCAGACTCTGTATCTACAGTGACGTAACTTACAAAGCGTTTAATAATATCTTCTTTAGAAATCATTTTTAATGACATTTTTAAGGTGATTAATTCGTGCTAAATATGATTGGCTAAAGTACGATTATTAATTTTTTTGACTTTTGAATTGTTCATCTTTTTTTTAAAGCTTATTTTTGCCAAAATCTGCACCTATGTATAACGTTTTGCTGCGTCCCTTATTTTTTCTTTTCGATCCAGAAAAAATTCATCATTTCACTTTTTCGTTAATTAAGATAAGCTCTAAAATCCCTGGTATTCCAGCATTGTTTAGAAGTTTATATGCCATTGAAGACAAGAAACTAGAACGGAACGTTTTAGGCTTAACCTTTAAAAACCCCGTAGGATTGGCGGCAGGATTCGATAAAAATGCCGTCTTATATAACGAACTTTCAAATTTTGGTTTTGGCTTTATAGAAATTGGTACCGTAACGCCGAAAGCACAAGTAGGAAACCCTAAAAAAAGACTCTTTAGATTGCAGGCCGATAAAGGAATTATTAATCGAATGGGCTTTAATAACGAAGGTTTAGAAGCAGCTATTTCTCAACTCAAAAAAAATAAAGGAAAGCTGATAATTGGAGGGAATATTGGTAAAAATACTGAAACATTACCAAAAGATTACACCCAAGATTATGTTACCTGTTTTGAAGCATTACATCCTTATGTCGATTACTTTGTCCTCAATGTAAGTTGTCCTAATGTGGGGAGCCACGCTAAACTTAACGATCGCGATTATTTGGAAGAGTTAATTGGTGCGGTACAACAAGTGAATAATACGTTCCCAACACAAAAACCGATAGTTTTAAAAATAGCACCAGATTTAAAC
>JAGPVI010000037.1 GCA_018067115.1 Bizionia sp.
AACCTATTGTATAGAACACGATTTAAAAGAGATCACTCTTCTTGGGCATTCTATGGGAGGAAAAACGGCAATGTTATTCGCTACAACCTATCCAGAATATGTGTCTAAGTTATTGGTTGCCGATATTTCACCACGTTTTTATCCGGTGCATCACGATGCTATTTTAAAAGGATTGGGAGCGTTAGATTTTAATGTTTTAAGCAGTAGAGGGGAAGCCGACGAGCAGATGGAAAGCTATGTGTCCGATTTTGGAACGCGACAGTTTTTACTTAAAAACCTCTATTGGAAAGAAAAAGGTAAATTAGCCTTGCGCATGAATTTAGATGTGCTAACCGAGCAAGTTGGAGAGGTTGGTGAGCCCTTACCAGTTCACGCTAAGTTTGAAAAAGACACTTTGTTTTTACGCGGCGATAAAAGTGAGTATATCGCAGCTCAAGACGAAGCTTTAATTACATCGCATTTTGTAAACGCTTCTATTGTAACAATTCCAAATGCCGGCCATTGGTTGCACGCCGAAAACCCTGAAGCATTTTATAATGCCGTCATTCAATTTATTAACTAAAAACCCTAAAAATTTAAAACGTATGAAATTAATTCTTAGACTTTTATTGAGTGCTATTGCCGTTGTGGTTTTAGCAAACATTCTTGGTGGTGTATCTGTAGATGGTTACGGCACAGCGATTATTGTGGCGCTTGTACTCTCTATTTTAAACTTATTTGTAAAGCCTATTTTGGTTATTTTAACTTTACCTATAACGATTGTGACTTTAGGGTTATTCCTATTAATAGTTAATGCATTGGTAATTTTACTTGCCGATAGTTTAATCTCTGGCTTTTCTGTAGATGGTATTTGGTGGGCTGTGCTGTTTAGTATTTTACTATCGGTATTACAGTCACTATTGCATTCATTCTTAAAAGACGACTAGTAAACAGCATATAGACAGAGTCTTAAAAATAAAATGAGACACTAACACAAGGTGTTAAAAACTTTGATGGAGTATAAAAAAATATTACTTTTGCACTCCATTTTTATTTAATAAAAAATTAATTGCCAACGGCTATATATTATTCAAAATGAATATTACAAGAGAAAACATAGATGCATTAAATGCAGTTGTAACAGTAGATATCGCAAAAGACGATTACAATAATAAGGTTCAAAAAATCTTAACAGACTATAGAAAAACTGCTAACATTCCAGGATTTAGAAAAGGCCAGGTGCCAATGGGAATGGTGAAAAAGCAATACGGTAAAGCGGTATTAATAGAAGAAGTAAACAAATTACTTCAAGAGTCTTTAAACAAATATTTAGCTGAAGAGAAGTTAGATGTTTTAGGACAGCCGTTACCAAAAACACAAAATGACATTAACTGGGAAGGTGACGATTTTTCTTTTGAATTTGAATTAGGATTAGCTCCAAAATTCGATGTAGATTTAGAAGGAAAGAAAGCAATTACTCATTATACTATTGTTGCAGACGATAAAATGATCGACGAACAAGTAGAACGTGTTCAAAAACAATACGGAAAACTAATCTCTCAAGATACTGTTGAAGCAGATAGTGAAATTACTGGTGTTTTTAAAAATGAAGAAGAAGGCATAGTTAACGCTGTGACTTTAACTTTAGACAAATTTAAAGGTAAAGCAACAGAAAAGAAATTTATAGGTGCTAAAGTTGGAGATGTAATTACATTAAAAACAAAAGGACTATACGAAGACGATCACGAATTAATGCACGCGCTAAAAGTAGAGCACGATAAAGCACACGGTTTAGAAATTGAAGTTACTTTTGAGATTACAGAAATCAACAAAAGAGAATTGGCAGATTTAAACCAAGAGTTATTCGATAAAATGTTTGGTGAAGGTGTTGTAAAATCAGCTACAGAATTAAAGGCTAAGATTAAAGAAGATGCAGAAAAGCAATTCGTGCAACAATCAGATCAAAAATTATTAAACGACGTAACAGAATATTTAGTAGACAATACAAAGTTCGATTTACCATCGGCATTCCTTCAAAAATGGATGCAGCAAGCTGGTGAAACAGAATTATCTGAAGAGCAAAGTAAAGAGGAATACGAAAAATCTGAAAAGAGTTTACGTTACCAATTAATTGAAGCTAAATTAATGGAGTCAAACGATTTAAAAATCGATTTTGAAGACGTTAAAGAAAATGCGAAAGCAATGATTAAAATGCAAATGGCGCAATTTGGTCAAATGAATCCTACCGATAAAGAATTAGATGATATCGCGGCGCGTGTATTATCTAACCAGGAAGAGGTGAAACGTATTTCAGAACAAGTTGTAAGTCAAAAATTACTTAATCTTTACAAAGAAAAAGCAAACGTAAAAACTAAAGAATTAACATACGAAGCGTTTGTTAAGGAAGTTTATGGCGATAAATAAGCTATTTCTTTTTAAAGAATTATCATTACCTTTAGGCGTTGAAATGTTATAATTTTAACGCCTAAATTATTTCAGTTAAATTCAACTTAAAAAGTTTGAAAACCACTGATTTAATGGTAAATTAAAAAATACTCTTGTAAATCTTATAAGAGATATAACTCAATTAAAAAGCAATAATTACACTATGGATTACGGAAAAGAATTCGAAAAATTCGCAATAAAAGACCAAGGGATTAACAGTATGTACTATAATAAAATTATTAGTAGTATGTACCCTGAAAACCTAACTCCAAACATTATTGAAGAGCGCCAAATGAATATTGCTATATTCGATGTGTTTTCTAGATTAATGATGGATCGTATTATCTTTTTAGGAACAGGAATTAACGACCAAGTTGCCAATATTATTCAAGCACAACTTTTATTTTTAGAAAGTACAGATGCCAAGAAAGATATTCAAATTTACATTAACTCTCCAGGAGGAAGTGTATATGCTGGTTTAGGTATTTACGATACAATGCAGTTTATTAAACCAGACGTAGCAACAATTTGTACAGGTATGGCAGCTTCTATGGGTGCTGTATTATTATGTGCAGGAGAAAAAGGAAAGCGTAGTGGTTTAACGCACTCTCGTGTAATGATTCACCAACCATTAGGTGGAGCTCAAGGGCAAGCGAGTGATATTGAAATTACAGCTAGAGAGATCTTGATCTTAAAAGAAGAATTATACAATATTATTAGTAAGCACTCTGGTCAAGATTTCGATAAAATATACCAAGATAGTGACCGTGATTACTGGATGAAAGCAGACAAAGCGAAAGAATACGGAATGATCGATGAGATCTTAGTTCGTAGTTAATAAATTAAAAGAATACAGACTGTTTCTCTTTTTTAGGGAAACAGTTTAAAATACAAAGTATGGCAAAGGAAGAATTAGAGTGTTCATTTTGTGGTAGAAAAAAGCCAGAAACTAGCTTATTAATAGCTGGATTAGATGCGCATATTTGCGACCGCTGTATCGAGCAAGCGCACGGCATTGTATTAGAAGAATCTAAGCAAACGGACAACAGTGACTTATCGGCAGAATTAATGCTGAAAAAGCCACAGAAAATTAAAGCGTTTTTAGACGAATATATTATTGGGCAGGATTACACTAAAAGGGTAATGTCTGTAGCCGTTTATAACCACTATAAGCGTTTATTACAACCAGCAAGTAAAGATGATATCGAGATTCAGAAATCCAATATCATTATGGTTGGGCAAACGGGAACAGGTAAAACATTAATAGCTAAGACTATTGCAAAAATGTTAAACGTACCGTTGGCTATTGTAGATGCTACTGTGTTAACAGAAGCTGGTTATGTTGGGGAAGATGTAGAAAGTTTATTAACACGTTTACTTCAAGCAGCCGATTACAACTTAGAGAAAGCAGAAAAAGGAATCGTTTTTATTGATGAAATAGATAAGATAGCACGTAAAAGTGATAATCCATCTATTACTCGCGATGTCTCTGGAGAAGGGGTGCAACAAGGGTTATTAAAACTTCTTGAAGGTACTGTAGTTAACGTGCCACCAAAGGGCGGACGTAAGCATCCAGACCAAAAATTTATCGAGGTAAACACCGAAAATATTTTATTTATTGCTGGTGGTGCTTTCGATGGTATAAATAAAGTGATTTCAAAACGTTTAAATATGCAAGCTGTAGGTTACAGTGCGTCTATGAGCGACAATAAAATTGATCACGATAATTTATTACAATATATTATCCCTAAGGATTTAAAAGACTTCGGATTGATTCCAGAAATTATTGGACGTCTTCCGGTGCTAACACATATGAATCCTTTAGATGGTGAAACCCTAAGAGCCATTTTAACTGAGCCTAAAAATGCCATTATTAAGCAATACAAGAAGTTGTTTGAAATGGATGACATCAAGTTAAAAATAACTGAAGGTGCTTTAGGTTATATAGTAGAAAAAGCTATCGAATATAAGTTAGGTGCTCGTGGACTACGTTCGTTATGTGAGGAGGTTTTAACCGATGCTATGTTCGAATTACCAGGAACCGATGTTAAAGAATTAAATGTAACAAAAAGTTACGCCGAAGATAAATTATCGAAAACAACGCTTAAAAAGTTGAAGGCAGTGTCTTAAATTTTTAGCAGTAAATAATTAAAGCCCTTTCATTTTTTGTGAAAGGGCTTTTTTGTGTTTACGCATTTTGGTAGTACATAATTATACCTTAATAAGCTTCTCGACGGACCTAAAATAGATCTATTAGGTAAATCGAAATCTATGGCGTTTAATCCAAAACTTAGTGTGTTTTAAGAGATTTTTAATTGGAAACGTTCTTAGGATTAGCAGAAGTATAGGGAGAAAAAAACCACCTATAACGAATTATAAGTGGCTGTGCTGATCTCATTTTTTTGGAATAAAAAATTACTTCAGAATTCAAATAAAAGTTTAAAGTTGTTTATTAATCATTAAAAGTATAAATAAATACTTGATAATCAAAATATTAATTATTAAGTTTTTTTAAAATCTACCGTTAACTTACTGATTTATAGCTAATAAATCTTCAATAAAATGTCTAGTATTCGATAGTCTAGGTATTTTATGTTGTCCGCCCAGTTTGTCGTTATTTTTTAACCAGTCGTAAAATAAATGCGGTCGTGCGATATTAATTTTCGGCTTGTTTAACGTCATATTATTATAACGTTTTGCTTCGTAATCTGAGTTTAAAGCTTTTAAGGCATTATCGAATAACTCATTAAAATAGTCAATATCCTTTGGAGGTGTTTTAAATTCAATGAGCCATTCATGTGCACCTTTTTCTCTCCCTTCCATAAAAATAGGGGCTGCAGTATAATCTACTATTTCAGCAAAAGTTTTTTTACATACACGTTTAAGCGCTTCTTCGGCATTTTCTATAATTAATTCTTCGCCAAAAACATTAATATGATGTTTTGTTCTGCCGGTTACTTTTATACGATAGGGGTTCACCGATGTAAATCGTACCGTATCTCCAATATTATAGCGCCATAAACCAGCATTCGTAGTTATAATTACGGCATAGTTTTTTCCGCGTTCTACTAAACTTAGCGGAATTACTTTTTCTTCCAGTGTACCATAAGTGTCCATTGGAATAAACTCATAGAAAATACCATAATCAAGCATGAGTAAAAGTTCGCTAGAATTGTTAAGATCCTGAATGGCGAAAAATCCTTCCGAAGCATTATAAATCTCGTAATACCTAAAGTCTTCCCGAGGTAAAATACTTTTATACTGTTCTACGTACGGATTAAAACTTACGCCACCGTGAAAATAAACTTCTAGATTGGGCCAGATATCGAAAATGGAGTCTTTGTCGCTAT
>JAGPVI010000046.1 GCA_018067115.1 Bizionia sp.
ACTCCCTAGTATACATTTTTTTAAGCTTTATTGTTCATTCGGCTTTTAGCGTGAACACAGTAAATCAAGATGTGTTTTTAATTTTATTGTTTGTGACATTTTAGTAGTTTCGTTTGCGTTATTAGAATAGTTAGAGGGGCTTATTTCCAAAAATCGTACTGTAGTAGTGTGCCCTTTTCTATAGCTCTCATGCCACTACTTAGGTTACACGCAAAGATATCCTCTATTTGGTTGTTTTCCTTGTGTATAATGTAGGCAAAAGCGGGGGTAAGTTTATTGGTGTAAAACTGATATACTTTATGGTTACAATGGCAACCTTCGCAATGGCCTTTAATCATAGTGGTCTGCTTAAAACCTTCTTCTTTCCAAGAATCAAATTCAACTTTCATAGACTGTAGAAATCTATATTTATCCAGGTCTTGAAAGTTTTGATCCTCGTCTATTAAGGGTTCAAAGATAGAGGCGTCTAACGATTGACAAGCTTTAATAAATGTGTTTTTAATGTGTTGTGCAGATTTTCCTGTAGAAACGTTTGCCTTTAGTTTCAGTTTAATTAAATGAGTTTCCATAGTTATAATGTTTAAGATGAATAAAAACACTACGGTAACGTATAAGCTATAATAAAGTAGAAGTTAAACACTTTTTTCCTTTGTAAAGGCTCATTGTTAAAGCACCTTCGCGTGTTATCGCAGGTTGCTATCTCATTAAAGAGATTCGTAATGAAGTTTAAATATAGAAAAATTAAATGAGACTACAAAATATAAGTACAATGTAGAAGGTGGAGATAAGACTGGAATATTGAAGGAAATATACTATAAATAGAAGTTTTTTAAAGTGCGCACGAGAAGATTCGAACTTCCACGACCTAAAGCGGTCACTGGCCCCTCAAGCCAACGCGTCTACCAATTTCGCCACGTGCGCAGTATTAAAAAATATAAAGCAAAAAAAAAGTTAAGCGATGCTTAACTTTTTTTAGTGACCGGGCTGGGGCTCGAACCCAGGACCCTCTCCTTAAAAGGGAGATGCTCTACCAACTGAGCTACCAGGTCATTATTTTTTTGTTGCCTTATTGCGGGTGCAAAGATATAACCTTTTATCAATTTCACAAGTCTCTATTGATTTTTTTTTTGTTTTTTTGCATTGCACTTTTCTATGCTTTTAAAAATCAATACATAAGGTTAAAAATGAAAATAATTATTTTAGGATATATGGCTTCTGGCAAGTCTTTTATTGGAAAAAAACTATCTGAAACTTTAAAATATAACTTTATAGATTTGGATGATTATATAGAAATGAAGGAAAATAAATCCATAGCATCTATTTTTAAGGAGCAAGGAGAGCTTTATTTTAGGAAAATGGAACGTAAGTGCCTGGAGGAATTATTAGAGCGACAGGATTCTATTATTATCTCATTGGGCGGAGGGACACCGTGTTACTATAGTAATATGGAATTAATCACTAATGCAAAATGCACTCAGTCTGTTTATTTAAGGGTGCCAATACCAACATTAGTCCAGCGATTAAAGAGTGAGAAACAGCAACGACCGTTAATTGCACACATTGAAACCGAGGAGCTACTCACAGAATTTATTGGCAAGCATTTATTTGAGCGCTCGTATTTTTATAACCAAGCTCAATTTACCATTGATGCTAATAGAGATGTCGCATTGATTTTAGAAGACGTTAAGGCAAAATTATTTTAAACGAGCTTCAAATTGCTTGCCTTCTAAAATAACATCCACGTGCTCATTTAGTGAAGTCGATAACGAAATGCCTTTAAAGTCGGCTTTAACAGGGAATTTTTTATGATTTCGATTAACCAATACAGCCGTTTTAAATTGCTTTAAAGGGACGTCTAGAAAATGGCGAACACCATAAACTAAAGTGGTACCAGAGTTTAAAACATCGTCAATTAATACAACAGATTTGTTGGCGTATTCTTCAGGTTTTAAAGAGGTTGTAATAGGTTCTCTAGGGTTTTTCTTGTCAATACTCACCTTGCAAAGAATAGGCGAAATTGGTGAGATTTTACTTAATACCGTTTTTAGCTTTTTTGCAAGAATGTAACCATTTCTATCAATTCCAGCTAAAATAACTTCAGTTTCATCCATATTGCTTTCATATATCTGATAAGCAATTCTCTTTATTTTATGATTGATCTCATCGTGAGATAAAATACTATTTTTTAAAGTTGTCATACGAAGTTATTTTGTTCAAATATAAAGTTGAATTGTTATTAAAACCAATTTTTACGATTCATTTTCTTTATAAATATCATCAATATCTCTTCGGTCTTTTTTTGTAGGTCTCCCCGTTCCTTTTTTACGGTAGTAATCTTTTGCAAATTTTAACAACTCTTGGGCCTCAAAAGCAGATTTTGGCGTAGTATCTACTCGATATATGTCTACTAGCTTGGCACCAACACGATTTGGAGGTACGTCGAGAACGGTTAACGAATGGTTTACTTGGTCTTTTCGTATTTCAATTTTATCGGTCGCAAATACATCGCGACTAGGTTTAACAACTTGGCCGTTTACTTTAATATGTCCTTTTTTACATGCCGTGGTAGCAATGCTTCGTGTTTTATAGTACCTAACACACCATAAATACTTGTCTATTCGCATATAATTAATTTAAATTCTACGTTAATGATATTGTACAAAATTATTATTAAACTTATCTTGCACCAAAAATAAGCATTATGAAAATAACAAAACTTTTCTTAGCAACTTTTGCTATTGGTATAATTCTAACATCTTGTAAAAAAGATGATGAGTTTACAACTCAGTTCATTGAAAGGGATCGCTATGAAGTTTATGTTGAGAATTTGGCAGAGATAGAAGCATTTTTAGAAAGTCATACGTTTAATTATGCTGAATTTCAAGAAAACGCACCTTATAGTGATTTATCTACAACCCCTGCAACAATAACAGATAACGATTCTTTTAAAATTGAGTTTGAAGAGCTTGAGGAGACTTCTAGTGATTTATCTATTATGTCTTTTTTAGATAGTCCTACTTACCCAAAATTAGAAACACACATTATCGATCAAGATGGCTTCGAATACAAGTTATATGTATTAACAGTTAGAGAAGGGAGAGGAGATTCTGTTCACCGTTTAGATAAAGCAGCAGTATTATATAAAGGATCATTATCTGATGGAACTGTTTTTGATAGTGCAGTAACTATTAATACAGCTTTTAATTTAACGTCTGTTGGTTCTACGGCCGGAGTTATTCCTGGATTTAGAGAAGGTTTAATAAAATTTAAGACTTCTGAAGGATTTACAGATAACGTTAGTGGAGAAACAGTATATCATAATCACGGAATTGGTGCTGTATTTATACCTTCTGGAATTGGTTATTTTTCGTCTGCAGTTAGTGAAATACCTGCTTATGCTCCTGTGTTCTTTAGATTTAGAGTTATTACAAGAAGTGATACAGATTATGATTTAGACGGTGTACCTTCTCACTTAGAAGATTTAGATGGTGATGGGTTTGGTTCTAATGATGATACCGACGGCGATGGTTTACCAAATTTTGTTGATAATGACGATGATGGTGACGGTGTTTTAACGCGTTATGAAGATATTGATGGCGATGGAGACCCTACAAATGATGATACAAATGGAACTGGAACTCCTAATTATTTAGACCCAACATCTACAGAGTCTAATCAAACTAATTAGTAATTAAATCAAGTATAAAAAAAAGCCAACTCGAAAGAGTTGGCTTTTTTTATTTGGTTAATTTTTAACGTTACAATAAAATAGATAACGATAAAATAAGTTGATGTGCTCTGGCATCTAAACGGTTTATATTTACCGAAGAATTGTCGTTAATTAAAGACACTTCCTTGTCGTTAAAACCTCTTTCATAGCGTAAATCTATCCCTACTTTATTAAAGTTTAATCCTACACCTAGATTAAGTCCCACAGTAAAATCATCTTTGAAATCGCCAATCGTAGCATTTTCAAATTCTGAATCTATAATATATTGTAGCGATGGACCTGCAAACACGTGTAATGGGCCAATTATATTTAAGCCTATTAAAATCGGTGCGTCTAGTTTTTGTAATTTAAAATTCCCTGAAGAATATTCAGTTTCCGTTTTGGTATACATTAATTCTGGGCGGATATATAATCGTCCCCCGGTTTTACCAAAAACACCTATGTGGTAGCCTATGGTAGATTCTGGGCTTTCGGACGACTGCGTGGCAGAATCATAATAATCTCCGTTAGCATTATAATTAATACCTCCCTTTAAACCAAAACCGCTTTGTTTTTGTGCAAATACCGAAGTAATTGCCACTAAAAACAAAGCGGTTAATATTATTTTTTTCATAATTATCGTTTTGTATGATTAGTTAAAACGACAATTAATCTAATTTATTTTCTTGATATTACTTTTTGGCAAGCTTTAACAATTGCTTCACTATTCAATCCGTATTTCTCCATAAGCTGCGCTGGAGTTCCAGATTCACCAAAAGTATCGTTTGTTGCTACAAACTCTTGTGGTGTTGGTTTATGTTGCGATAATACACGAGCAACGCTTTCTCCTAAACCTCCTAAATGGTTATGCTCTTCGGCAGTGACAATACATTTTGTTTTGCTTACAGAATCTATAATTGCTTGAGCGTCCAAAGGTTTTATAGTATGAATATTAATGACTTCAGCCGAAATACCTTTCTCATTTAATACTTTAGAAGCTTCTAAAGCTTCCCATACTAAATGACCAGTTGCTACAATTGTAACATCGGCACCATCAACAAGGTGTAATGCTTTACCGATTTCGAATTTTTGATCTGCAGGCGTAAAGTTCGCTACCGCTGGTCTTCCGAAACGTAAATAAACAGGGCCGTCGTGATCTGCAATAGCTAATGTTGCTGCTTTGGTTTGGTTATAATCGCAAGGATTAATAACCGTCATACCTGGAAGCATTTTCATTAACCCTATATCTTCTAAAATTTGGTGTGTTGCACCATCTTCACCTAAAGTTAATCCTGCGTGAGAGGCACAGATTTTTACATTTTTTCCAGAATAGGCAACACTTTGTCTTATTTGATCGTAAACACGACCGGTAGAAAAGTTAGCAAATGTTCCTGTAAACGGTATTTTACCACCTATAGTTAAACCAGCAGCCATTCCAATCATATTGGCTTCAGCAATTCCTACTTGAAAAAAACGTTCTGGGTGATTTTTCTTAAAATCGTCCATTTTTAGCGAACCAATTAAATCGGCACATAATGCAACGACATTTTCATTTGTTTTTCCAAGCTCCGTTAATCCTGCTCCAAAACCTGAACGTGTATCTTTATTTCCTGTGTTTTCGTATGTTTTCATATTTGTTTTCCGTGAAAACGGCAATCTATTTAATTAAACTTAAATTTAAAAAAGGCTTTCCTGTTGGGAAGCTTTGGGAGCGCAATTAATTTAATAATCTCCTAAAGTTTCTGCGTTTTGGCTTAAGCCTTCAGCTAGTTGCTCATCGTTAGGCGCTTTTCCGTGCCAAGCGTGTGTGTGCATCATAAAATCGACACCGTTGCCCATTACCGTATGTAGTAATACGCAAACAGGTTTACCGTTACCAGTCTTAGATTTCGCTTCAGCCATTCCTTTTAAAACCGCTTCTATATTATTTCCTTTTTCAATATCTATAACAATCCATCCAAAAGCTTCAAACTTAGCACGCACACTTCCTAATGTTAAAACAGTGTCTGTAGACCCGTCAATTTGCTGACCATTTAAATCTATTGTAGAGATAATGTTGTCCACATTATTACCAGCAGCATACATAATAGCTTCCCAGTTTTGCCCCTCTTGTAACTCGCCATCACCATGTAAACTATAGACTAAATGCTTACAACCGTTAAGTTTTTTAGCTTGAGCCGCACCTAAAGCAACACTCATACCTTGACCTAATGATCCAGAAGCAATTCGTATTCCTGGTAAGTCCTCGTGTGTCGTTGGGTGACCTTGTAAACGAGAGTTTAATAAGCGAAATGTATTTAACTCCTCTACAGGAAAATAACCTACTCTTGCAAGAACACTATAGTAAACAGGAGAGATGTGGCCGTTAGAAAGGAAGAATAAATCTTCTCCAATTCCGTCCATATCAAAACCTTCTTTTCTGTCCATGATATCGTTATAAAGTGCTACAAAAAATTCTGCGCAGCCTAAAGAACCTCCAGGATGTCCAGAGTTTACTTTGTGAACCATACGTAAAATATCTCTACGCACTTGGGTTGTAATGTCTTCTAGTTGTTGTGTGTTTGGCATTTTATTTAGCTTAATTTATATACTGCAAAAATAGTTTATTATATAGGTTATACAAAACAGATTACCCCCACTTATTAACCAAAGCCAGTAATTTGCTAACAATTTAAAGTATTCCTTTAAAAAAGGAGGCAGATAAATAGTTGTTTTTTATGTAAGCGACTGATTCATTTATTTTAAGCTGAATGTATTTAATTTATAGACAACACATATAATGTGCCTAAAATAATCATAAATAGAATTTAAAAATTAAAAAATTATAGTAGGTTTGCGAACTGAAGATTATAATGCACTATGACATTCGATTTAAAAGGAAAAGACACACAAAGTAACGCTAGAGCGGGAGTACTTACAACCGATCACGGTGTTATTGAAACTCCAATTTTTATGCCCGTAGGTACCGTTGGTACTGTAAAAGGGGTTCACCAAAGAGAACTAAAGGAAGAGATTAATCCAGATATTATTTTAGGTAATACGTACCACCTGTATTTAAGACCTCAAATAGATGTTTTGGAAAAGGCCGGAGGACTTCATAAATTTATGAATTGGGATAGAAATATTTTAACCGATTCTGGAGGATACCAAGTGTACTCTTTGTCTGCAAATAGAAAAATTAAGGAAGAAGGTGTTAAGTTTAAGTCGCACATAGACGGAAGCTACCATTTTTTCACGCCCGAAAACGTGATGGAAATTCAACGTAGTATTGGTGCCGATATTATTATGGCATTCGATGAGTGTACACCGTACCCATGCGATTATAATTATGCAAAACGCTCGATGCACATGACGCATCGATGGTTAGATCGTTGTATAAAACACCTTGATAAAACACCGTTTAAATACGACTATTCTCAAGCGTTTTTCCCGATTGTTCAAGGAAGTACATATAAAGATTTACGTAAACAATCTGCGGAATATATTGCAAATGCCGGAGCTGTAGGAAACGCTATTGGAGGATTATCTGTAGGAGAACCAGCAGAGGAGATGTACGCAATGACTGAGGTAGTTACAGCTATCTTACCAGAAGATAAACCGCGTTATTTAATGGGGGTGGGAACACCAATAAATATATTAGAAAACATTGCATTGGGGGTAGATATGTTCGATTGTGTTATGCCAACACGTAACGCAAGAAATGGAATGTTATTTACCGCTCACGGAACCATAAATATTAAAAATTTAAAATGGCGTGAAGATTTTTCTCCTATCGATGAAATGGCAATAACCTTCGTAGATACCGAATATTCTAAAGCCTATTTACGTCACCTATTTAGTGTGAACGAACTTTTAGCAAAGCAAATAGCAACAATCCATAACTTAGGGTTTTATATGTGGTTGGTTAGAGAAGCAAGAAAACATATATTAGCAGGAGATTTTAGAGCGTGGAAAGATAAAATGGTGAAACAAATGGATAAACGTTTGTAAGTTGGTTTAACGTTTACCTTTTATTATATCAGATTTTAAAGCAGTAGCATAAAAAATCAAACGCTAAAAATCCATTAATCACTCTATTTTATAGAGCTTTTAAATCGAAACATTGAAAATACTCGATTGGTACATATTAAAACGTTATCTCTTAACTTTCGCAGTGATGATTATGCTATTTATTCCTATTGGAATAACGGTGCATCTCGCCGAGAAAATTGGTAAAATTATAGACAACAATGTGCCAATGGGTGAGGTTTTAATCTATTTCTTAGATTTTACTATTTATTTTGCCCACTTATTATTTCCGTTATTTTTATTCTTATCGGTAATTTGGTTTACTTCAAAATTAGCGAATAACACAGAAATCGTAGCGTTTTTAAGTTCGGGAGTATCATTTTCTAGATTTCTACGGCCGTATCTCTTTGGGGCAAGTATAGTTGCGGCCTTTTCTATTTTATTAGGATTAATCTTAGCGCCAAACGCTAGTAAAGGGTTTAACGACTTTCAATATAAATACTTAAAAGGTCGGAAAGAAGTTAATACAAACGTATTAAAACAGATTAACGACAACGATATTATATACGTTAGTAATTTTGATGCAAAATCTAAAACTGGCCGAAATTTTACCTTAGAGCATTTTGAAGAGGGTAAAATGAGTTTTAAAATTAGTGCAGATAGAATTCGGTTTATTGACAAAGATTCTACCTACCGATTAAATAACTACGTTAAAAGAAAGATTAATACCCACGACGATATTTTGGAGGTAACACGCCGAAAAGACACGCTGTTTTCTTTCGATTTAGAAGACTTAACACCCGAAGAATATATAGCAGAAACGCTGCGATATAACGAGTTAGTTCATTTTATAGACCGCGAAGAAAAACGGGGCTCGTCTAATATTGGTCGCTATAAATTAGAGTTATACAGAAAATGGAGTTTGCCAGTTTCTGTATTTATATTAACCATTATTGCGGTTGCCGTTTCCTCTAGGCAAAGAAGAGGGGGAATGGGTGTAAACTTAGCATTTGGTATTTGTATTGCTATGGTGTTTGTGTTTTTCGATAAAATATTTGGAACACTAGCATCGCAATCAGACTTTTCTCCGTTATTGGCCGTATGGTTCCCAAATATAATTTTTGGAGTCATAGCTGTTATTCTTCTGATCAATGCTAAACGATAAATTAAAAAATTACCTCCACCTTCATCTTTTAGTTTTTATAGCAGGTTTTACCGCTATTCTAGGAAAACTAATAACTATAGAAGCCGTGTCTTTAGTATGGTATAGAATGCTTATTGCGTCCGTTTTAATGTTTATATACATTAAGATAGCGAAAGTAGATATTAAAATAGGACGTAGAGACCTCGTTAGACTAGCTGGTGCCGGTGTTGTTATAGCATTACATTGGATTACCTTTTTTGGATCTATAGACGTCTCTAATGTATCCATCGCCTTGGCTATGTTTTCTACTGGTGCCTTTTTTGCATCACTAATAGAGCCACTTGTTTATAGACGAAAAGTGATATGGTATGAAATAATATTTGGATGTATTGTTATAATCGGTGTTTATATCTTAATGCAAGGCGAAATACGCTATATTGAGGGTATTGTCTTAGGTATTTTGTCAGCCTTTTTATCCTCTTTATTTGCTGTTTTAAATGGCAAGTTTTTAGAGACCCATTCCGCTACAAAAATATCTTTTTACGAGTTTATAAGTGGCGTATTATTTATTTCAGTATTCATTTTCTTTTTTGGAAATGGGTTTAATGCAAGTCATTTTGATATAAGTGTTTCAGACTTAAGTTATTTGTTTATTTTAGCCTCAATATGTACAGCGTATGCTTTTATAGCAGCAGTATATGTTATGCGGTACATAAGCCCATACACGGTAGTATTAACGTTTAACTTAGAGCCTATTTATGGTATAATATTGGCGCTTATACTTTTTCCAGAGACAGAGAAAATGTCGCCATCATTTTATTTTGGAGCCGCGATTATACTAGGCACAGTCTTGCTTAATGGCATAATTAAAAACATAAAATATATAAAAAGGAAACGGTCTTAACACATAAGACAATTAAAGTTTTTATATTTGTACACTAACAAAAAAATTAAACAATATTTCCCCATGGAATATTTAGAATTTGAATTACCTATTAAAGAGCTAGAACAACAGCTTCAAAAATGCCAAATTATTGGTTCGGAAAGTGAAGTCGATGTTTCTGAAACCTGTAAGCAAATAGAGCAAAAACTTAAAGATACTAAGAAAGATATATATAAAAATCTAACGCCATGGCAACGTGTGCAAATGTCACGTCATCCAGAAAGACCGTACACTTTAGATTATATCGAAGCGCTTTGTGGTGATACCTTTTTAGAGTTACACGGTGATCGTGGCTTTAAAGATGATAAAGCTATGATTGGAGGTCTTGGAAAAATTGGAGACCAAAGTTATATGATTATTGGTCAGCAAAAAGGAACCAATACTAAAACGCGCCAATACAGAAATTTCGGTATGGCAAATCCTGAAGGCTATCGTAAAGCATTGCGTTTAATGAAATCTGCAGAGAAATTTGGTATTCCAGTAATTACTTTATTAGATACACCAGGTGCTTACCCAGGATTGGAAGCAGAAGAACGCGGACAAGGGGAAGCTATTGCAAGAAATATTTTAGAAATGACACGCTTAAAAGTGCCAATTATAACTATTGTTATTGGTGAAGGTGCTTCTGGTGGTGC
>JAGPVI010000052.1 GCA_018067115.1 Bizionia sp.
TTTAGCGCATTTTAAATAGAAAATTAGAATTAACAGCTATGCAAAAAGGATCACTTTACCTTATTCCGACTACTTTAGGAGACTCAGAACCACTTAATGTATTACCTATTACGGTTAAGAATACTATTGAAGCACTTTCTATTTTTATTGTTGAAAATGAAAAAACGGCAAGACGCTTTATTAAAAAGATTTGTCCAGATAAAGATCAATCTCACTTACAACTCTTTCCGCTAAACAAGTTTACCGATGCCAGCGATTTACCAAGTTACTTATTACCTTGCGAAAATGGCGAGCACGTTGGATTACTATCGGATGCAGGCTGTCCAGGGGTAGCAGATCCTGGTGCCGATGTTGTAAATATTGCACATCAAAATAATTTAAAGGTAATTCCTTTGGTTGGGCCATCGTCTATTTTAATGGCAATGATGAGCTCGGGAATGAACGGTCAAAGTTTTGCCTTTAACGGCTACTTGCCAATAGATAAGGGAGAACGCAAACAAGAAATTAAACGTTTAGAACGTTTGTCGTTCGACCACAATCAATCACAATCCTTTATAGAAACACCGTATCGCAATAATAAGATGTTAGAAGATTTGTGCTCTTATTTAACAGGAAACACATCAGTTTGTGTGGCTTGCGATATTACTTTACCCACAGAATACATTAGAACATTAACGGTAAATGAATGGAAAAAAAATAACGTTGACCTTCATAAAAGACCAACGTTATTTATAATTCATAAAAGATAACTCTATTACGCTTGCAAACGTACTTTAGCTTCTTTATTAGGCTTAATTACAGAAGTATCATAACCTGAAAATCGTTTCATATACGAACCAATAGATGTTCCGTAGGCATCAGAAAACCCTGTTGCACCGTAACTTCTCAAGTATTTCTTTACCCCTCCTGGTCCTGCTAAGTGAGCAGCAGCTAGTATACCAGATTCGGTAATTCTAATACCATTGATATTTTTACCTACAAAACGCTTAATATCTTTTCTCAAAACCCATTTATTACGTGACGTAAGTGCTATAAAAGCATTTTCTTGTAATTCTGGAGTGTTTAAGAATTCTGTAGTATTATTAATACCAATTAAAGCGAGTGTGCTTCTTCCAAATTGATACTTTCCTAAGTATCCCAAAGAATTTACTGTGAAGTAATTGTTTTGAGATTCTTTGAAGCCTAAAGCTTCTTTAAAGCCTAAAAACGATTTACCTAATCTTGGGCTAAACGTTTTTTCTTTACTATTAGCCAATGCTAAATTAACAGAGTCTGAAATACAAACTGTATACTCGAGATCTAATCCTTTTGTAGAATAGTCTGTCATATCAAATTCACTATCTATTTCTGGAGATATTGAAAATGCTGCAAATGCACTTATTGTTATTGCTAATAATAAAAACTTTACACTATTTTTTTTATTCATCTTTTTAGATTTTTTCAAACACTTATTTTCAAAAAGCGTGCCTAAAATTTCCGAGTGCAAATATACAACTTTTTTAAATATACTGATAACCAGACTGTTAAAGTATGTTAAAAGTAAATAGGATAGAATTTGAGTCCGTTTTCACTATTAAACTCCATAGTTGGCAATGGTACCTTAATGCTATTGAAAACGCTAAAAAGTGTGCGTAAAAGTGCTGAATTTGTCTGTATTTTAGATAAATCGAGATCTAAACTTAAATAGTATTGTGCATAGCGTTTTTGATAAAAACCCTTCGAAAGTTGAACATCATGAGTTCCTGCTAACATGCCATTAGCACCATAACCGAAAGCTATATTTAGCCATTTTGGCACTTTACACTCCTTAAAAAAGGAGTGCACATTAACGCTTAGCCAATACGTTTGTCCGTTATAATCTTTTAAAAACTCTTCTGTCAATCCGTTTCCAAGTTTATTAGGATTTAACGCGGCATATTTAGTTTGATGAAAAGAATATTTTAAGGCGATACGTTGTTGGTTCCATAATAACTCTTGACCTATAAACAACCCTGCTCCTGCTATATTGGCTATAAAATCACCCCAAGAAAAACCCCATTCTTCCGAAAAACCATCTAAAACTTCAACAGCAGTTAAAAATGAGAATCCCAAAGTTCCGCCGTAAAGCAATTGATTTCTTTTACTAACACCACTCCATTGTAACGTTTGGGCGCCTAGTCTTCCTAATTGATATCCGCTAAATGCGTGCCCCATTTTATCGAGCTGAAACCACTCATTATTATCATTAATAGTATGAAGTTTGGAACGCTTATAATCGCTATACCACAAGGTGTTTAATCCGATTAATGTTAAACTACCAAGCGAAGCTTCAGTAATAACAACCGTATTTCGTCTAGAACTATGTAACGTGTCGCTAGGCGTTAAAAAAGTTTGAACCGCAGATTGTGAACATACAGTAAACGCGTGTAATACTATATATAGACAAACTACCGCACGATATCTCATTATTTATTTATGCCTTGTGCCGATAAATAACTATGGTATTCTCGGGCATTACTATTGTGTTGCGACAATGTTTTTGCAAATTTATGAAATCCAAGTCGACTAGCATCGGCAGCAAAATATAAGTAACTGTGTTTTTCTGGATTTAATACCGCATCAATAGCAGAAACGTCTGGCATAGCGATAAGCCCAGGAGGCAATCCTCTATTTTTATATGTATTGTATGGCGAATCGATATCTTTATGTTTATTTAAAACCCGCTTAATTACTGTATTCTTATATTCTGGTAACTGATACGCCGCATATTTTAAAGTGGGATCTGCCTGCAAAGGCATACCTATTCGAATACGATTTAAGTACACTCCAGCAATACGAGGTTGCTCGCTAGATTGTTTCGATTCTTCATGCACTATAGAAGCCAACGTCATCACCTCATCGCGTGTTAAGTTTAAAGCCTCGGCCTTTTGGGTTCTGGCTCCTTTCCAAAAGCGATTGTATTCTTTTAGCATGCGCTCTCTAAATGCTTCAGCCGATGTATTCCAGAAAAACTCATAGCTGTTAGGAATATACATTCCTAATCTATTTTTCGAATTAAACCCATTATCCGTTTCAAACTGAGCATCTGTCATTGCTTGTAGCAACGTTAAACTATCCGGTTCTATTTGTGTGGCAATACGTCCCGCTAACTTTTCAATAGACTCCTGATTATTAAAAGCCAATTGCAACGGTTTATTTTTACTGCGAATGCTATTAATAATATCGTTATTGCTCATCCCTTTTTTAATTACAAAACGCCCAGCTTTAATGTGTGATGTATACTGTTTTCTTGCTGCTAAAGCATCGAATCCATCAATATCTTTTAAAAGAGGTTGTAATTGTTCTCTCACATCTGTGTATCGTGCATGAGTTGGCACATAGATATACGTTTCAGATTGATTAAAATTTGTATTCGGTTTAAACATCGCGTTGTAAACAAAATAAGCAAAGTAACTAGCTACAAAAAGGCCAATGATTACAATGGCTAATAGGATTTTTTTAATGTACATTCGTATTGATTAATTGATATAGATATTCGTTTTTAAAGCTTCCGTTAAAATAACTCCAGTCTTTTTTTAAGCCGACCTCTTGGAATCCTTGATTTGAAAATAATTTAATACTTGCCGTATTTCCTTCAGAAATATTACAGTATAATTGATGTAAATCTAAGTGTGTAAAACAATAATTACATAATAATTGTAACGCTTCTTTGCCATACCCTTTATTGCGATTTTCACTGTGTTGTAATAAAATGCCAATGCCAGCGCGTTTATTTTTAAAATCGAAATCGAAGATATCAATTAATCCTAAAACCTCTGTTTCCTTATTACAAATCACCAAACGTAATTGTTTGGCTTCATAAATATCTTGATGCGCGTTTTCTAAATATTGTTTTATTAAAAAACGAGAGTATGGCGTAACTGTCGCACTAATCTCCCAGATAGATTCGTCGTTTTCTATGGCGTAGATAAACTCTAAATCTTCGGGTTCTAAAGCACGTAAGTATATATGTTCTCCGTGTAATGTTACCATTCTATTTCTCCTTTAAATACCTGCTTTGCTGGACCTTTTAACCAAATATTGCTGTACCCTTTATTTTCTTCATTAAAAGACACTTTCAATGTTCCCCCTTCTGTTTGCAAGGTGACACTAGTTGCTTTCGTTTTCTGTTGTTTGTGCATTGCTAGAGCTACTGCTGTAACACCAGTACCACACGATAACGTCTCGTCTTCTACCCCACGCTCGTAAGTTCTTACAGCAAAAGTATCCTCATTAACTTGTGTTACAAAATTAACATTCGTTCCTGTTTCATTATAAGGAGTGCCATACCGTATTTTTGCACCTTCTAGTTTCACATTAATACTTTTAACACTGTCCACATTAGTAACGTAATGTGGGGATCCAGTATTTAAAAACGTGTAATTTGCTGTGTTTTCAATACTAGTAACATCTTGCATTTTAAGGGCTATGTCTTCAGAAGAAATAATAGCTTCGTGCACACCATCAATGGCCATAAATGTTGTTTTACCACCAATAATATTAAGAAATTTAGCAAAGGCTACAATACACCTTCCGCCATTACCGCACATACTGCTTTCATTTCCATCGGCATTAAAATACACCATTTTAAAATCGGTGGTATCATCATTCTCTAGCAAAATCAAGCCATCGGCACCAATACCAAAGCGCCTGTCGCATAATTGGGCGATTAATTTGGTATTGTTTTTGCTAAATGTTTGTTGTCTATTATCAAGAAACACGAAGTCGTTTCCTGTGCCTTGATATTTATAAAATGTATGTGCCATTTCCACTAAGTTATGATGGCAAATATAGGCTTTTCGTTAATTATTTAAGGTGTTAAATGGGCGTTAAAGTTAAAATAAGGACTCAATATTTAATTAATTTTAATCGTTATCATATTAATTCTAAACTAATAAAAAAAAATGAAAAAAATTTTAACATTGGTTTTAGTTTCAGTATTAGGAGGAGCAATTACTCTCGGAGCTTATAAAACCTTTTTGGAAAAAGAACAAAGTACTACAGTTAAAAACGAACCGATTGAATCGGTATTTACCCCTGTAAATTACTCTAATAAATCTGCCGCTTTGGCTGCCGCTGAAGACATTGATTTTACCACTGCAGCAGAACAAACAGTACACGCCGTGGTACACGTAAAAAATATTACATTAAATACAGGACAGCCTACACTAGATGATTTATTTAGAGGCCGAATTCCGCAACGCCGTCAGCTAGGCACTGGTAGCGGAGTAATTATTTCTCCCGACGGATATATTATTACCAACAATCACGTCATTGATGGCTCTGAAGCATTGACTGTTACATTAAACGACAATAAAACACTGCAAGCGAAAATTATAGGAACAGATCCAAAAACAGATATAGCGCTTTTAAAAGTAGAAAGCGATGAAGATTTACCTTATGTCACTTTTGGCGATAGTAATCAAGCAAAAATTGGTGAATGGGTACTAGCCGTTGGAAATCCCTTTAATTTAACATCAACAGTTACCGCTGGAATTATTAGTGCAAAATCCAGGGATTTATCCGGACAAAGTACACAGTCGTTTATTCAAACAGATGCGGCTGTAAACCCAGGT
>JAGPVI010000053.1 GCA_018067115.1 Bizionia sp.
AGCTGCTTCTCTAAACACACCACCTAAACGACCTCCAACATCTTGACCATAGAGTAAACATTCTTTATGCTTTCTCATTAATTCTTCTACTGCGAACAATGCGCAATCTACCATCACTACTTTTTCTGCTCCTTTTGGAGAGCGCTCTCCACGTTCTTCTGTAATTGGCGTTGGTGCAAAATCGTTGGTAAATAAATCTTCGGGCTTAGGGTCTTCTGCTAATAAGGCCTTATCGAAATCGGCTTGCACATTTGCTTTAGCCGTTTCTTCGATGGTATCAATATCTTTTTGAGAGCATCCGCTATCCAATAATTGTTGTTTTAAAACAGGATATGGATCTCTTGTTCTTGCTTCTTCTAAATCATCGCGATACCACTCCATTCGTACTCCTGAAGTATGGTGATTTAACAACGGTACTTTGGCGTGAACTAAAAACGGACGACGCTCGGTACGGATGGTTTCTATTACTTTTTCTAAGGCTTGGTAACTTTCTGTAAAGTTTGCTCCATCGATAGTAATGGCTTCTAATCCTTTAAAACCTTGCGCATATTCGAAGGCGTCTTGAGCACGAGTTTCGGCTGCATTAGCTGAAATATCCCATCCGTTATCTTGCACCAAATATAATATTGGCATTTGCTTTAAAGCTGCCATTTGAAACGCTTCGGCTATTTCACCTTCGGTTACAGAGGCATCCCCTAAAGAACATACCGTAATGGGTTTTATAGTTTTAGATTGCGCTTGGGTTGGTGCGTCTAGAACAGCATTCTCTAAACCTAACTTTTCTATATATTGCATTCCCATAGCAACTCCAGTTGCGGGAATAGTTTGCATTCCTGTTGCCGACGATTGGTGAGGGATTTTAGGCTTATCGTGATCTTTTAAACTTGGGTGCGCATAATAAGTACGTCCGCCAGAAAACGGATCGTCTTTTTTCGCTAATAACTGCAACATTAAATCGTACGGTTTTAAACCGAAAGACAGTAACATTGCATCGTCTCTATAATATGGAAAGGCATAATCTTGCGGTAACAATTGCATACCGAGAGCGATTTGTATGGCTTCGTGACCACGAGATGTAGCGTGCACGTATTTGGAAACTTGTTTAAAATTAGCTTCGTACAACTCGGCCATTGCTTTGGCGGTACATAGATTTAAAAATCCCTTTTCTAAAATGTCTTTTTTCATATTAAAATCTATTCGTCGGTTAGCGTGTTTTTAAAATAATTTTGTTGATTTAAAAATACAACAGCTTATTTTATATTTCATTTTTCACTACTGACGGTTTATGTTTTTGCGTTAGCGATTGAAGCTTTGTTGAAGCTCTCACAATTTTTTTATTGTGAAGCGACTGCTGAAAGCGCGACCCTTGTGGTAACGCCCAAATACTTCTACGCTAATTCGTTCTTTAAAGTAATTAACCAGTTAAATTTATCTTCCGTCTGCCCTGTTTTGATAGCATTTAGCGTGTTATTAACATCTAAACCTACCGGACTTTCGTTTGAAACGTGAACAACCTCATCGTCTAGACCAATCTCTTGTATATAAGCGATACCAACGGCTGTACCTGTACCGAATGCTTCCTCTAACGTTCCGGTTTTTGAAGCCTCTTTAATTTCGTCGATTGTAATGGCGCGCTCTATAACTTCGAAACCTTTGTCTCGTAAAATATCGATAACGCTCATTCTAGTGATACCATCGAGAATAGAGCCGTCGCGTTTTGGTGTGATGAATTTTCCGTCTATTTTGAAGAAAATATTCATTGTTCCTACTTCTTGAATGTATTTATGCTCTACAGCATCGAGCCACAATACTTGGTCGTAGCCTTTTGCTTTTGCGAGTTCTGTTGGAAGTACCGCTCCTGCATAATTACCAGCAGCTTTAGCTTCTCCTGTCCCTCCTTGAGCGGCGCGTATGTATTGTTTTTCGGCCCATAATTTTATGCGTTTACTAAAAAATGGTCCTGCGGGAGAAGCCATAATTATAAACTTATATTGTGTTGCTGCACGCATACCTATAAAGGCTTCGTCTGCGTACATAAATGGTCTTAAATACAGTGCGCTTCCTGCCGATGGCGGAATCCAATTGCGCTCTAATGAGACCATCGCTTTTAATCCTTCTACAAATAAATCTTCGGGAAAGTGTGGCATTCCCATACGGTCTGCACTCGTATTTAATCGCGCTGCATTTTTATCTGCACGGAAAATTATTGGGTTGCCATGGGTATCTTTAGTGGCTTTCATACCCTCGAAAATTGCTTGCCCGTAATGCAAAGCCATTGCTGCGGGATGTGTTGGGATAGCCGTTAAAGGTTCTATTCTTGGATTTCTCCATTCGCCATTGCTATAATCGCAAATAAACATATGGTCTGTAAAAGTGGTCCCTAGGGGAATATTATTAAAATCTAGGTCGTTAACTTTAGATTCTGCAATTTTTGTAACTGCTATATTATGTTTCATACTACTCTGTTTTAATCTGTTCTAGTACGCGGCTAGAGCATAAATATTATATTTTTCTATTGGCATCGAATTGCTCGAAATAATCGGCAACACGGCGAACGAAGCTTCCTCCTAAAAAGCCGTCGACAACACGATGGTCGAAAGACAGCGACAAATACATCATACTACGTATAGCGATTTCATCTCCGTTTGCGGTTTCGATAACCTCGGGACGTTTTTTTATAATTCCCAACGCTAGGATAGCGACTTCAGGTTGGTTTATAATAGGTGTTCCCATTACGCTTCCAAAGGTACCAACGTTAGAAATGGTGAACGTGCTTCCTTTTATATCGTCTCCTGCCAGTTTATTTTCTCTTGCTTTTCCGGCAAGTTCGTTGACATTCTCTGCTAGTGTTTTTAAATCTTTAGTATCGGCATTTTTTACAACGGGTACAATTAAGTTTCCGCTAGGTAATGCGGTTGCCATACCAATATTAATATTTTCTTTTACGATTATATTATTACCATCTACCGATGCATTTATATTAGGAAAGTCTTTAACCGCTTTCGCTACGGCCTCTACAAATAATGGTGTGAATGTTAAGCGTTCTCCGTATTTTTCTTGAAACGCCACTTTATTGGCATTTCTCCAGTTTACCATAGTGGTCATATCTGCTTCCACATAAGCGGTTACATGCGGCGAAGTGTGCTTGGAGTACACCATATGATCGGCGATCATTTGGCGCATTCTATCCATTTCTATAACCTTACCTTTCCCTTTATCGAAATTTAGTTGAGGAATCCTGTATGCGGTAGGATCCTGAGTTATAGGTTGCGCAAATTTATAAGGTCTCCCCTCCTCTATATAATTAAAGATATCGCTTTTACGCAACCTATCGTCGTTTCCGGTTGCTGGAATACGTGCTAATTCTTCGAAACTAATATGGTGTTCTTTCGCTATTTTAATAACTAATGGCGAAAAGAAAGTATTTGTATTTGCTGTTGAAAAAGCTCCGGTGGACACTTTCGGCTGTGGTGC
>JAGPVI010000065.1 GCA_018067115.1 Bizionia sp.
CTTAATCCTCTCTTTTTATTCTTTCTGATTTGATTCTTAATTTATAACTTATATTTGATAAGGCTAACTTAAGATACACCAAACGTTGTAGATAATGCTTAAAAAACCAAAAGAGCCCAATTTTGCCACCACACGGACGAACAATAAATGAAAATAGAACTCGAAATAAAAGACAAAACCAGACAGACCGAAGGCCTAAAAATAGCTCCGTTCAGACAACACATCAGAAAAACATCTCCACACAAACACAATAATTATTTTGAAATAATTTATCTAACTAAAGGAAAAGGTTCTCATACCATTGACACCAAAGAATATGAAATAAAACCGCCAATAGTATTCTCAATCAGAAAAGAACAAGTACATTTTTGGAACATTAAAACAAAACCCGAAGGGTTTGTTCTTATCATCAAAAAATCCTTTATAGATAGTTGTTTGGACAAGGACATCAAACGTCTGATTTCAGAATTGAGTGCACAAACTTCCCTTTTTCCAAAGGGCAATACTGCTAATGACATTTTTAAAATTTTACTAAAAGAACATCAAGAGAATAAAACCTCAAAACGACCAATAATAGACGGTTTATTAAAAGCACTTTTGGCAAAACTTCTTGAATCTGCTGTACCCAGTTTTTCTAAAAATGGTAATAGTTCTATGTTTCAAAAATTTATTGATTTGTTGAGTCAAGAAAACAAACTGACCAACAAAGTAAACCACTATGCGAAATTATTAAACACAACGCCACAGAACCTAAATGCTACTTGCAGAAAGGAAACAGAACAATCAGCAAGTGAGATACTTTCAGAGCACATTATCAATGAAGCTAAAAGGCTTTTGCTCTACACCGATTTTACGGTAAGTGAAATTGCTGACAAGCTCAATTTTAATGACAATTCTCATTTCTCTAAATACTTCAAACGAAACGCAGGAAATACCCCAATTGGTTTTCGGAAAGAACATGATTAAGTACCATACATTTTTCAAATAGACCATTTATTTGAGTTTTCATTGTATAATTTTGTGAAGTAAACTTGGCACAAAATGAAAAATATATTTATTCTCGGTGTTGTCTCTATACTTTTTGGTTGTCAACCAAAAGCTGACGACCATTCCAAAGAACTGCAAAATCAAATTAACAACCTAAAAAGTGAATTATCAGAAACCTATAAACCTGGATTTGGAGAATTTATGGGTAATATTCAAGTACATCATTCCAAGTTATGGTTTGCCGGCGAATATGAAAATTGGAAATTGGCAGATTTTGAAATAAATGAAATCAAAGAAAATTTAGAAAACATACAAAAATATGAAACTGACCGGTCAGAAAGTGAAATGATACCAATGATTAAACCAGCATTGGACAGCGTATCGGACGCCATACAAAAACAGAACCTTTTAAAATTTAAAAGTAGTTTTAACCTTCTTACCAATACCTGCGTTAATTGTCATATCACAACAAAACACGAGTTTATACAAATACAAGTACCCGATATGCACATATTTAGTAATCAAAAATTTAAAATGTAAAATAATGATTGAAATAATTAATCAATTAGATATTGATATACTGTTATGGCTCAATGGAAGTCATACCATATTTTGGGATAATGTGATGTGGTTCGCTACTGGAAAATGGACTTGGCTGCCTTTTTATATTGTATTGGCATTGTTACTAATATGGAAATATAAAAAGAATTCTATCCTGATGATTTTGTTAATAGCCTTACTGATAACGATGAGTGATCAATTGGCTTCAGGTATTTTTAAACCATTCTTCGAAAGATTGAGACCAAGTCAGAGTCCTAATTTGGCAGGGAAGCTTCATTTTGTCAATGATTATAGAGGTGGTAGATTCGGTTTTATTTCTTCTCACGCAGCCAATGTGTTTTCATTGGCTTTCTACCTTACGTTGGTAGCTCGAGATAAACTGAAATGGATACCGTTTGTACTTATTCCTTGGGCTATTTTCGTGAGCGTCAGCAGAGTTTACCTTGGTGTTCATTATCCTACAGATATTATGGTTCCAGTTATTTTAAGTATACCAATAGCTTGGGTAGTGGCTCGTCTTTATAAAATATATAATCCTCGTTTAATTAAAAAAATCGCGTAAAATGTTTCAAAAACTTATTCAAACCAGTAACTCTAAAACCACCATACTTATTCGATTAATGGTTGGAGCCGTATTTCTTTCAGAAGGTATTCAGAAATTCTTATTTCCTGCCATTCGTGGTGCAGGGCGCTTTGACAAAATAGGACTTCCATCACCAGATTTTCTTGGTTCATTTGTCGGTGCATTTGAGATTGTTTGTGGAATATTCATCTTAATTGGATTATTAACTCGGTTGGCAAGTATTCCTACACTTGTAATTATGTTTGTTGCTTTAGCCACTACCAAAACCGAGGTTTTAGCCAATGACGGTTTTTGGATAATGATGCACGGAAGCAGAACCGATTGGGCGATGCTTTTGGGAAGCTTGTTTTTAATTTTCCAAGGTGGCGGAAAATGGTCGTTTGACAAAAAGTTTTCAAAGAATGACTAATAACTTAAAAGAAGTCGCAAAAGTTTTTTTCAAATTAGGAAGCATTGCTTTTGGAGGTCCTGCCGCTCATATAGCTATGATGGAAGATGAAGTTGTGAAAAAAAGAAAGTGGATGACGCATCAACATTTTCTTGATTTAGTGGGAGCCACTAATTTAATTCCTGGACCCAATTCTACAGAGATGACCATGCATTGCGGACACGAAAGAGCAGGTTGGAAAGGCTTGATTGTTGCTGGAGCTTGTTTTGTTTTTCCTGCTGTAGTTATTACAATGGTTTTTGCTTGGCTGTATCAACAATACGGACAATTGCCCAAAGTTGAACCTTTTATTTATGGTATAAAACCAGCGGTAATTGCCATTATTCTTGGCGCAGTATATCGTCTTGGTAAAAAAGCACTAAAAAATATAGAACTTGGTATATTAGGTGCATTGACTTTAATGGCCAGTTTACTTGGAGTAAATGAAATTTTAGCTTTGTTTGCGTGTGGATTGTTGGGTTTGATTATATATTTTGTTAGAAATTCAAAAAATACCTTAAATAGTTTTACGCCTCTCATTTTACTACAAGTTGCACTAACACCAAGTACACAGAAAATCCTTTGGACTTTCTTTAAAGTAGGTGCATTGCTTTATGGAAGTGGTTATGTATTATTTGCCTTTTTAGATGCGGAATTAGTTACAACAGGTTTACTAACTAGACAAGAATTGATAGATGCTGTAGCAGTTGGACAATTTACGCCAGGACCCGTTTTATCTACCGCTACATTTATCGGATGGCAATTAGGTGGATTTTGGGGAGCAATAGCTGCGACAATCGGAATTTTTCTTCCTTCGTTTATATTTGTTACTATTTTAAATCCTTTTGTTCCTAAAATGCGGAAATCAAAACTATTTTCTGCATTTTTAGATGCTGTAAACATTGCAGCAGTTGCTGTTATTGTAGCAGTTTGTGTAGAAATGGGAAAAGAAACGCTAACCGATTGGCGGACAATTCTCATTGCTGTAACAAGTTTGATTTGTGTTTTTGTCTTTAAGAAAATGAATAGTGCATTTATAGTCATTGGCGGCGCATTACTTGGATATATTTTAACATTGATATAAAAGCCAACGCTAAAAGCCATACACATCTGCAATTCGCACGAGCCAACACACAAGCCCAAAATTACAAAAGAATATGTCTTTTCCAACGCACAAACGGAATAGAAAGCACTACCTACAACACCGTATAAAATTAATTATAAATTTGTCTAGCCTTTTGGGTGCACTCCATTTTCTATCTGTGATTTATTTGCTAACTTTAGTGCTTCGAAACCGCAACTATTCTTATACATAAACGTTGGCAGCAATAATTCGGAAAGAATAAAAATGGAAAAGACTGTAGAAAGAAACACGAAAATTCAATTGACAGATAAAGAAATATTTACAAAAATTTGGACTAAACCAAGGCAAGTATTAAAATTCATAAATGAAAATCATTATGATAAATTTTTATACGTTTTACTATTCTTTGCTGGAGTTTCAAGATCACTTAACAGCGTTAATCATAAACAATATGGTGATGACGTGTCTTCATTGAAAGTTCTAACTTTATTAATTATAATTGGAGGATTATTAGGATGGATTTATTACTATATTTATTCAGCCCTAATAAGTTGGACTGGAGAATGGCTAAATGGAAAAGGAGACACAAAATCTATTCTAAGAGTAATTGCTTATGCAATGATTCCGGCTATTATTGGATTAATTATGATTATACCTCAACTTGCAATTTATGGCAATGAGATTTTTAAAGAAAATGGAGATACTATTAGTGCTGGGTTAATTTCTAATATTATTTTTTATAGTTCACAGATTATACAAGGTATATTAGGAATATTCTCTTTAGTTTTTATAGTAACGGGAATATCTGAGGTACAAAAACTATCAATTGGAAATTCTATTTTAAATTTATTATTACCCCTATTCGTTTTAGGACTTCCGGTTTTGATTATTGTGTTAATTATAGAACTTATCTAAAAATTAGTACTAACAACAATGTATAAAATTTATGATAAAACTAAATATAAATCGACAAAGATTCAACAAGCGATGTGGAACAACCGAATAATCAACAATTTTTAAGTCGGGAAAATCTTACACAAAACCCTTAGCCGCCATTAAAACTCACCAACAAATGGAAATTCCTAATTTGAAAACAATCTCATTTTTACTTTTTTTAATTAGCTTTAACTTACTTAATTCACAAACAAT
>JAGPVI010000078.1 GCA_018067115.1 Bizionia sp.
ATTGTTTACGTGTATTGTGCTCGTTCTTATTTTTTAGTGTGTTTATTGTCAAACTCTTTCCAAACATTTGAATTGTAGAAAGTTTTTGCTTGTATATTTTTTTGCTTAAATTAATCATTTATAAACTTACTGTGAGCTTTATGTTTATTATTATAATTTAGTACAGATATCATATAATCATAAGAAATATTGATTGTATTAACACGAGTATTTGGTGGGACAAGGCAAACTTTTTCACCACCATCTTGTCTAATTTAAGTAAATAATAAAGAAAAATTTATTAGAGTAAATAAGAGAAATATTAAACACCTCATTTAAAGACACTTTATTTGTTTAGTTAATATATCCGTATTCATTTCTCCTTTATAAGTTCTAATTAAACCGTCAGTTAATTTCAAACTAATAGTTTTTATTGAAGAATTACTTATTTTATTTTTATGATTTGAAGTTAACATAAATACACCTTGTGCAAGTTCACTATTACCAATTTTGGCTAAACTATTGTTAATTAATGATAAAGTTAAAAGATTATTGTCATTAAGCCTTAGAGTCAAATCATCCTTGATATTTTGTGCTTTATTTGAAAAACGTACTGTTACCGTAACAAAATTTGATTCACCATTGGAAGCAAGCGCTAAACCTATTTGAGTACTGTTATCTGACGCAACAGGCAATGGAATGCATTGGACAACATTGGATCCATCATCTCTTTTTATAGTTTCGCAGTTACATTGTGAGTAACTTAAGTTTGAAACTAGTACTAAAATAAAGATTAATATTGCTTTTTTCATTTTTGTATTTTTAAATTTAATATGTTAAAATTTAGGTCTATTTGAGCGTCCATCTCCCCATATAGCATTTATGATAGCTAATAAAATAGGTAGCCCTACTATTAAAAGAATAAATAAATCAGAGTTCATTGTTTTTTATTGCGGATAACGTTTGGTATATGAAAAGTAGGGCATTTGATAAGCACTTACTTTCGGATTTAGCACAAGCCGAATTTTTATGTTTAATTTTCTTTTTTAAATATAACCAAATTAAAAATTTGGCGGACTTTATAAATACACAAAAACCTCTCGAAAAGCCTTTAACAGCTATGTTTTATACACGATGTTGTAAGTCGTTTTTATTTTATTACTAATATTCCAATTTCCCCATCTACTCTGTAATCGTAAGTTAAACTATCTCTTATGATTAACTCTTCTCCATTTATTTCTTTAGTTCCATATTTTGAAATAAGTTTTTTAACAATATTATCAGATTCAGTTTTTGGAATTAAAAAAATTATCTGTTGTACTGTTCCAGTTTTTGTATAGGTTACAATTGGAAATACAGTTCCTCCATTATCATATTTTACAGATGCGAATAGACCATCATCACTCATTTTTTTATCTCCTTGTTGTTCAAATGAAAAGTTGATTCTATTCATAAGGTCGTTCAAAGTTTTTGATTCTGTAATTAGACCTCTAATATCAAAATTTGTTTCTAGTATATTATTTTCAGAAACAGAATTATATCCTTTTTCTGTAAAATACCTTTTTACTTTTGGGTCGCTATTTCCTTTCTTCTTTAACTCCATAATGATTAGAAGCTCTCCACCTTTCTTAACAAAGAAGAATTTATATGCTTTTAAGCCATTTATACTTCTATATGCTGAATAAGATGGTGATTTAGCAGGAGAATAATAAATAAAATAATGTCCTTCGTCATCATATCCACTATTTTTTAGTTCTAAATAAAGATATTTTTCTGACGTATTATAATCTAAATCATTAATTGAAATTGTGCCATTTGATAAGCTGAAAGTGAAATTTTCTTTACCCATTTCTCCACCTTCTATTTTTGAATATGAAGTTTTGACAAATTCTACATTTTGACTATGTATTGGAATACAATTGAATAGTAAGCATAATAGTAATAATTTTTTCATTTATTTTTTTATTAATAATTGTTAGGATAGTATACCATATCTCCATTATAATTCTTTTTATATGTTCCTAAAACATTCCCATATGGATCTTTTTTTACAATATTTCCATTATAGTCTTTTGATAAAGTATATTGAACATTCCCATATTGGTCTTTAACAACTTCATCTCCATTATAATTTGTTGATTGAGTGCTTTGGGTGTTTCCGTAATTATCTTTTGAAACTTTATCGCCATTATAATTTCGAGATTCTGTTTTAATTACATTTCCATATTGGTCTTTCCAAACAAAGTCTCCATTGTAATTTTTAGAACCAGTCGCAACAATATTCCCATATTGGTCTTTAGCAACCGTATCTCCATTATAATTTTTTGAGTAAGTTAATTCTTGAGAATAACTTAAAGTAGTAAATAGTACAAAAGTAAATACTAATAATAATTTTTTCATTTCATTTAGTTTTAATTTTGCTTACTCTATTCAGTTTTCGGCTTTCCCTGTTAGTCGCTCGTCAAATGACCCAGAACGTTTATGTATAAGAATAGTTGCGGGTTTGTATGCGAGGATTTTCCGAAGGAAAATCAGACGT
>JAGPVI010000080.1 GCA_018067115.1 Bizionia sp.
GTTGTTGTTTTTTGCTGGTTTTCAGTTTTGTTATATATGCGACTTGGCAGGTAATCTAAAAGGCGCGAGCCGCCTGCGAGATGAACAAGGGTGTTGTGAGTGATAGTGTGAGGTACGAACGCTCTCGCGACAATGTTTTACACTAGGTGGCGCTTTTTTTGATTGTTTATAGGGGAGTTTATTGCTCGCGTTTTTAGGTAAGGGCTGTGTGTGAGAGGAGTGTTTGACGATTGGCAAACGTGGATGGAATACACAGCTCTTACACACATAGGAGGGAAGCGGTACCATTTTTTCTGTGGTACTGCTGGAGGACGTTTTAAGTTATGATAAAGTTGCTTATTACGACTTCAAAAAACGTGACACCGTTAGACCTAAAACCTAAAGCAACGGTGCTGCTTCTAAGCAAAACGTTTCGACTTGAAATGGTGCCTTTAATACATTATACTTCCGGTGATTTATGTAGGTCATTACTCTTGCTTGATTCTGTTTTGATTTATCGGCTTTAATGATTGCTTTGGGTTTTGGGTTGAGCCCGAAGTGACCCGCAGGCTCGCATCATATTAAATAGCGGTTTTACCCCAAACAATTCACATTGCGCTTTTAGCGCTTTCCTTATTGGGGTTAGGGGTAAAAAAGTAGCTATGGGTGAGAAAGGAGCGTAGTGTGTGCAATAGTGCAAATACATACAACCGCGAGGACGTGTCGCCGCAGTGGTTGTATGTATGGTATATGCAAGGCTTTAAGTTAGCAATGGATTGTAATAGCCCTAGAAGTTGATTGTATGTTATTAGTTACTTGTAATGGTAAACTGGCTTGCAGATATGCGCTATGGAACTAAATGGAGGGACTGCCGAACACCTTATTACCTGCCACTAGAGTTTAAATTATCACTGAGTTTTCTATGGATACGTGATTGTAATTGTTTTTTGTTTTACCGTCTGTAATGAGTTAATAGTAATTAAAGGAAGGAGTGAAAATCTAGCGTTGATAATCTGCTGTAATAATCTAATAAAATTAGCTTAGGCAATATTTAAACCTGGATTAATATATGATGATACTTATAGAAGTGCTTTAGTGAAAAGTTAATGGGCTTTTACTTGTTTTTTGCCACAGTACTATGTTGGTGGTAGTATATTGTCAATTACAGAATAAGTATTTATCAAAAGAATCAAAAATCAATTTTTTCGACTTTATAAGAACCATATTTTTTAGATGAAGGTCTCACCCACCAAATATCCGCATGAGGATAATTTGTATCTCTTATTCGAGTTAATATTTGAAAGGCAGCTTTATTGTTTTTCACCAAATTATATCCTAAATAAAATCTTTTTATTTGCTTTGGATTAAAATTAGCATATCGTTTATCCTTATCAGTTAAGTTTCCAATTAATCGCCATTCATTCTCATATTCCCAATATGGTAATTTAGCAGTTAGCATAACTTCTTCTGCAAACGGAAAACCTTTCTGCATTGGTCCCGCATAATTTGGGTATATTACTTTTCTCCATCTAAGATTTTGTATTCTTTCGTCTTTTGTTAAGAAGTCTTTATGGTTAGGGTCAAATTCGATAACAAGGCCGTTATATGAGTCCGTGTAATGTGCCCACATTAAGGGATGACATTTTTCTTCTGAAAATGATGTAACTCCTATGTTTTTAAAATGATTACGAGTATTCCATTTAATTTCTTGGGGATCTTCTGCGTAATCAACAATTAAATTCTTATTACAGTCAAAAGGATCATTAAACGAAACTGGATTTGTTAGCCAAAGGTAGCAACCTAATAATGAGGCAATCGTATTTTCGTTAAATGTTAAATATTTATATAGAGTATCTTTCTTTCTGGGAATTAATATTCCATTATCAAAATACTCGTATTCTTTCGTAATATCGTTTAGTCTTACCTCATATCGATTTCCTAATGTCATTGATATCATAATTTATATAAGGCTAATTAATTATTTAAGGTTAAAAGTTCATTGACAATCCAATTCCGTTTCCGTTAGCTATAACCTTAAATTCAGGTTTAAATTCGTTAAACGATGTTGCGTTAAGTGATGAATTATATAATTCGACAGCCTGTTTTGTTTTTTTATTTACCCTTGATGAAATTGGAATTCCAATTGCTACAAGACCAACTCCAATTCCTGCTATTGTCCAGTTTGCATCTCCACCACCAATAGCAGTTCCAATTGGCCAACCAATTAGTCCACCGCCAGCAAATCCAATAATTGAAGCTAGCGTATTATTCGATTGTGCTTTTTTTATTAAATCAAATGCTTGTTGGTTGGTTTCCATTGTTTTGACTAAATCTTTCATGGTCATTTGATTACCGTTTTGAGTGTATTTGTATCCGCCAAATACTTTTTCGATTTCAATTTTTTGTGCAGTACAAAAAGTGATTGTTGTTAAAGCAAAAATTAAGGTCAAAATTGTTTTTTTCATTTTTTTAAGTTTAGGGTAAATTACGCTCAACGTTTCGTGTATGGTGTCGTAGCATCCCGCAGGGTGCTATGCACTATACATATTGTTGTGCTTTCGTTATTTTATTTTTCGCACTAACTTCATATAGTTTTCAACTATTTGGTTTTCCATTTGCTTTGATTTAAATACCTTATTAAGATAGTCAATCACAATGGTAATATCAGATGATTTAACAATTCTGTTGTTAACTTCGATAAATGGACCATCAGTTTCAGTTAGAATAAATTCTTTGGGTATTCTTTTTATTATTTTTTGACCATTGACAGATTTAATCATTGCAGTATTGATTGAAAAATAATATCCTGAATCAATTATTTCATCAATTAATTTTAAGCCACCAGAATACCAATGAAAAATAGCGTTCTCAATTTTATGCTTTCTGAGCATACCTAAAACTTCTTTTTCAGCAAGTCTAGAATGTATGCTTAATATTTTATTTTTATTAGAAAGTGCTTTTAATATTTTTTCAAAGCTATATAGTTGAGTGTTTTTTGTGGCAATACCATCTTTTGAAAAATCCAATCCAACTTCACCTATATATGATGTCATATCGAGGCATTTCATAAAAAGCGGAAATTCTTTGGCGTGACTAGAAGCCATTAGAGGGTGTAATCCTAAGGAAAGCCTAACTTTTTTTAAATTTCTAGTATGAGGATACCCCATTTTAAAATGACTTGGTAAATTGGTCATTCCTATAGTTATTATCCCTAATCTTTCTAATTCGTTTATAACCTCTTTGGGGTTTGGATATAAATCAAAATGACAATGAGTATCTACAATCATTAAATTCCTAATTCTGATTTTATAAAAGGATTTCCTTTATCTATAAATAAATTTAACACTTCGTTTTTAGAACGTAATACCATTTTTGCATATTCTTCCAGTTTTTCTAGAGGAATGCTACCATTTATTAATATGTCTCTTTTCATTTGTTCAAGGCTAATATCTTTTTTTAAGTAATTTATTATTGCTGGTATATCTGTAAAGCTATCCCTTGATAAAGGCTTAGTTATATCATTGCCATAAACTTGATTATCTTTTCCTGATTTGTTTAGTGATGCTCTTCGATATATACAAGGCATACATACCCCACAATGAGTAGCAGTTCTATTTTTCCAAGAGTAATTATGTCCAGGTTTGCCACAAGAAGTAGAAGAATTTAAAGTTGCATCAAGAAAAGCATTATTTAAACAATTCTCAACCATTTCTCCTTTTGTGTAAAAACTGTATGGGTTTTGAAGTTCAATATCAATATCCAGATTATTTAATAACATTTGTATTTTAGAAATTACATAAGGATGAGTTGTTCTTGTACTAAGTGAGCTCACTCTTGATGGAGTTAGTGGATAATTTATTGAAATTGTTCCATTTTCTGGAATAACTAAGTTTGATGATGGAGAAAGAAAACAACCTAAACCAATAAAGAAAAAGGAGCGACTTCTATAATTTCCTTCAGCTTTAAATTTTTCACCAACTGAATTTTTCCTGTTTAACGCTAATTTTATTTGAATCCAATTATTTTGAATCTTGCTAGGATATTTATTAACTAATGCATCAAATAGTAAATTTTGATCCCTACTTGGTCCTGGTGATTTAAAATCAAAGTGTGATACTAATAATATCTCTTCATCATTTTTTAACTTCTCTAGTTTGTCTATTACTCCTATTAAAGAGTCTAAACCACCTGAAAAAAGACTAGTTTCTTTTATTTTACTGGAATTAAATTTTCTTTTGCTTTTTTTAGTTTTCTTTTTTGTTTCAATATAACAGTTTTGAATAGAATTAAGTTCAAAGTTAATTAACCAGTAATCTCCCGTTAAAAACTTTAATGCATCTTGTAGATTGTTTTCTTGACCTTGCCATTTGGCAAGGTTATAAACAGGAAAAACAACATCTATTTCTCTTGCCCATCCATCATCTGAACAATATTCTCTATCTAAAAGATTATCAATACCATAAACCAAAGCTGAAATTAAAAACAAATCAAATTTTATAGATTTTGTATCATTTGTTAAATCATAGGCAACATCAAAATTCCTAAGAGATAACTCTATTATTTCTTCTTTATAGCTATATCTAGGGTTATTAAAAAACAATTTTATGGTTGAAAAATTTCCTTCAATAGCCTCATTAAGTTGGATTTTTATTTTCATAATTATTAAAATACGTTTAAAATATCTTGTTGTATGTTTTTAATTAATCTATCAGCATCATCAGACCCCCAATCAAGTTTTTGTAATGAATTTACACGTTGTACACTAATTAAACTTTCAAAAATGAAGTTTTTTATCTCCTTAAAAAGGTTATTGCAATCTGATTGATTTTTGTCCTTTATTAATTTTTCATAAAACCATTTATCCAAATGCTCATAAATATAATATCCAAAATATTGGATTATGATATCTTCTGAAGAGGATTCATCAAATTTATTTGATAATATTTCTTCCATCTCATCAATACTCTCTGCGTTTGAAACAAGTTCCTCTAATAGTTTTCTTGTGGCTTCTTTTGCTGCAACTTCATCAATTGTTGATGCTGTACCAGAACAATATTCAATTAAATGATTTATTACATCTTCAACTGATTTATCTTGTAAATCTGTTAATCCAGTATTCTCTAAAGTTTCACGAAGGTTATTTCCTGAACTTGTGAATGAACCTATAAAGCTTCCTATTTTTTTTGCTGTTTTAATTCCACTCTTACCTGCAATTTTTGAGCCTCCACGACCAGCTTTATTTGCTCCTCCAATTACAGTAACGTAATTCCGTAAAATCTTCTTTTTCTTTTCAGTTGGTATTGGGCCAGAGTCGCAACTTGTAGTTACAGCTATACTCAAGTCGCTCCAATTAGGCATCATAGCGGTTCTTGTACTAGAAAATGATTTTGATGTACCCATATTTATTTTCTTTTTAAATTATAAGCTTTACTTACCTTATTTATCTTGTCTTTAAAGAATTCATTTAAAAATTCACCCAATAAGTGATGTGAATTATATTTGCTCAAACTAACACCAACGGATGCTTCTATTTCGGACTTATTAAGTGTCTTTATTGTTTCAATGTAATAGGAAGTAACATTGTCAACATTTTCATCTACTAGTATGTTAAATATGTCAAACCCAATTTTTTCTTTCGGATTCTTTTTAACATTATTTGATAATAGAATTAAGAAAGCATCTTTTTCTAGAGAAGTCAACGAATCAAATTTTGCATTAAACATTTTTTTCCGTGTTCCAGTTGGCATTTCTTGATTTAATTCTTTAAACAAGGATTTTACAACCGGAGGTATTAAGCTAGATGCTGAAATAGATGTAGATATCTTGTCTCTTGAAATCCAAAAGTAATCTCTTAAATCAATTTCAGATAGTTTTGGCTCAATTTGAAGCCATTTAATAATTTTGTCTTTACTCCAGTCTCCAAAACCTGCACTATCTATCTCTTGTAACTCATTACCTAAGTTATCACCATTACAAATTTCTTCTAAACTCTGTATCTCTTTTGATAACCCATCTTGATTTAATTGCCAATCGAATAATTGTCTAAATAGTCTAATTTCTGAATATTCTAGTAGCATAAGTTTTGCCAGAATAGAAGTGTTGAAATCATTTAGTTTTGCTACATCTGATAATCTTTGCCTTAAAATATATGTATTAAGAAATCTTTTTATTTGTCTAGGGTTACCGTATAAACTTTGGGTTATAAGAGGAACTAATGAGGGAATTGATATAACATTCGATTTTACTTTTTCGAAATCTTCTTGAAGAAGAACTGCTTCCATATTCAACAAACCGTAGGTAGAGTATTTGTCTTTTAGTCTAAATTCTTGAAAGTCAGAATGAATGTTTTTAAATTTTTCATCACCAATTTCTCTTTTGCAAATAAGCATAGATATATAAGTTTCAACTTCTGGCTCTGATAGTTTTGGTAATGAATAAGGAAGTTGTATGAGTTTTTCTAAGTAATCCTCAACTATTCTTGAATTGTCCTCTTGTATAGGATTGGAACTTCCATATTTATATTCAATTGCGTGTCTAACTATTCTAGGATCAGCTCCTATAATAAAAGCCGTTTTTGGAACATTTACAAACAATTTAATTGCTTCTAAATTTTCGATTATTCTTTCAGGTTTACATCTATCTAAATCATCAATTATTACTACTAATCTTTTGAACCCTGTTGTATCTAATAAATCTATAAAGTCACTCCTAAATTCAGCTACTGGATTACTAGTTGTCTTTTCTTCTTCACTTTCTTTTTGTAGTGACTTAAAAAAGTCTTCTCCTTCTTCTGAGTTTAGTTTTTCTATTAACTTCTCTGGACTGTTAACATTCCACTCTGATAATTTTTGCATTGCAAAAGGGGCTAAACTTAGTCCTCCTGTAAAATAGGCTGACACAGCAGGAAGTGCTACATTTTTTAAAACCATACCAGCTCCTCTCATCCAGTTTATTGATTTCCAAAGTTTTTTTGCTTTTTCCTTTACAGTTTCTTTTATTTCATCACTTAAACTTTTATTATTTTCTAGTTCCTTTAATATTGAGTCTAACAGAGCTGCTTTTGCATCATCATAACCTTCGAAAGTCCACCCATTAAAATAAATGCAAAGTGTTTCATCGTCTTTTGGCTCTCCATCTGAGTCTTGAAATTGTTCTTGAATTATTTTAAGTATACTAGATTTTCCACTTCCCCAATCTCCAAAAACACCTATTGTTATTGGTAATACAGAATCATCTTTAATGACATCTATCAATAAGTCTGCATGTACTTTAAAGC
Source organism: Bizionia sp. (assembly GCA_018067115.1). Taxonomy (GTDB): domain Bacteria; phylum Bacteroidota; class Bacteroidia; order Flavobacteriales; family Flavobacteriaceae; genus Bizionia. The sequence goes on from JAGPVI010000080.1 coordinate 7,256, forward strand.
CTAGTAAATCTTCTGAAGTTTCGTTATCTGACCACATATTTTATTCGATTCTTTATTTTTTTTAATGAAGCCCAACTTAGTTATATGAGCATAAAACCAATGTATTATCTTCTTCATTGGTTGGATATCTGCTAGTTCATAACCCAAAAAGGCTATTGCCAATACATCTTAAATGCGCACAATGAGTGGCAACTATGCTTCTTTATTAGCGCACGTAATATAGAAATAACTTCTTCTTTATTATTGTAAAAAATCGTAAATATGGGGTGGGGCGTTTTTATTTTGAGTCAAAATGTCTACTTTTAGAATATATGCTTAGACTTTGCGGTAGTTTGGTTGTGTTTTTAAGAGTTGCTACTGTTTAATTACAGCGTTTGCCTTTTTTGAACTTGGGATTATTGTTTAGGTGATTATTTATAAAGCTCTTTAAGTAGGATTTAACTGGATTTTAATTGGAAATTAATCTTATACAGCCGTCTGCCTGATTGGTGGGTGTGATTATAAACAGCTTATAAGTTTTATGATCTTTAACATAGCAGTACTTTTATAGGAATGAAGAAAAAGAACCAAATTAAATATAATGCTTGGAATGAGCATTTAAATAATACGAGAGAAAGAACAAATTATTCTATAAGAAGAATGGATTTGTTAATAATTTCCATTAGTGGGGGAGGAATATATATCTTATTTGAAACTTTAAGAGAATTTAAAACTGGTAAAGTTGATATTGAAAACACAGCCCTTTTACTATTTTGTGGTTTATGTTTTTTGGTCGCGATAACTTCAAACTTTGTGTCTCAAAAAACGGGGTTTTATTCTAATGACAATGAAGAGAAATTTATATGTTTAGAGTTGAAGAAAATTCAAGGGGAAAGCATAGATACTTGTGAACAAAAAAGATATGATAAAAATGTGATTAAATACAACAGAATAACTAATGTCTTAAATTTAATCTCTATATTCCTTATGTTAGTTGGTTTGATTTTATTAGCGATCTTTAACTTTAGTCTATTTTAGGTTTACTTGGTCTATTGCCAGAACCAGAACCTCTTGTGCTTCCAGCACCTGCATTATTATTTGCCCCTAAACCAATGTTTTTAGTTCCTGTTTTTGAATTATGCCCATTATTAGTGATATTAGTTTTATTTTCTCCAGAGTTATTTTTCTTTGCCATAATTTAATTTTTTTATCTTGTTCTATATAAAGCCAAATTAAAAAAGGTTTGGCGAATGTGGTTTAAAGAATTAATCACCTAAAAACATATAATTATAACCCTAATTAACTTAGGCTGTACTTATTGAATATGTTCTTTCTTTAAACTTGTAATTCAGAAAATTTAACCTTTATTTTTAAACTATTTAGTTGTATGTTTTTATACAAATGATTGTGTTGTCTTTGTACTTGGGCGACTATAATGCCTGGGTGTTTTTTGAACTTTTTACTTAGCTCTACTATCAATTCTTTATTAATTTTATGATATGTAGAGAGTTCGTTTCTTTCTTTATCAGATAATAGCATACGCGCTGCATCTTCTTCTTCTTTTTCTTTGTCAGGTTTAATACTTTTAATACCATCAATAAAAGTATCTTTTTTACCATGGTATAAAATATGTGCTAATTCGTGAAAGAAAGTAAACCAAAACCGTTAGTGTTAATTATAATTCTTGCATTTTGTTATAAGTTTCCACTAAATCTGAAATATTCACGTGCATCTTAGGAGATGTATACAGCTTTACCATTTTTTAAACTTCTTGTAAATCTAATACCTACGGTTTTCCCAACTCTTTATCGGCTTTCATCGAACTCAACTGTCGTTTTGAATTAATATATTCTTTATTATTCATAATTTTAGTTTTACAATAAATATAACTTTTAATTTTTACTCGCTTAAAATATTGGTTACTGTTGTGGTACTACTGCAGAAATATTACAACTAGATGTATAAGAATTATTACACCCTACACCGTGTATAACTTTATTATTGAATAATATTTTAATATAATTTGTATGAATATCTATAGCTTCGGCAGAAAGAAAGGCGTTAAACCCCGAAGATTGCTCGAAAGAATAATTCCATATTTTTCCACTAACAAGCTCTGTGACGGTCTGGTTAGATTCATTGTTATATGTAACTTCTGTTAAATCTGAACTTGCTTCAACAGTGTACTCTACTATACCTTTTACGTTTTGATTAGCTGAAGCGTCATCACTAGAACAGGAAACAAATAACATTAATACATATACAAATAGTAATTTTTTCATAAATAGTTTAATTAATAGGTTAACCGTAAATGTAAT
>JAGPVI010000088.1 GCA_018067115.1 Bizionia sp.
AGAAAGTTGTTATTTCGGTGGAGTGTAAAAAACTAAAGAAACACTTAGAATTTAAGATTTCAGATAACGGAATAGGCATCCCTAAAGATAAGCAAAAGGAGATTTTTAACTTATTCTCTATTGTTGGTAATTTAGATAGAAATGGCAATAAGGGTCACGGTATTGGCTTATCGACAGTCCAAAAGCTAATTAATAATTTGGGAGGTAAAATTAAATTAGAGTCAGAATTAGGTAAAGGCACCATCTTTACTTTTACTATTTCTCTATAATAAAACAAACACTATTTTTCTATATAAAAAAAAGCCAGATGAATTATCATCTGGCTTTTTAATTGTTCTATAATTTAGTTTTATTATCCTTTTAACCACGCTAGACGTAAGTCTTTTTGCGCTTGATTTGCGTTAGGCATTTCTTGTAAACTCTGTCCTAAAGTATACGATTGTGTTAATGTTGTTTTTACAACCACTTCTTTACCGCCACGATCCAATCTAACATCTACAGCAGTTCCTGGCTGCCAAACAAAAGCTTTAGAAAAAATGCTTTGAGCAGTCGCTAAACTTAATTCTTCGCCGTCTATTGTTTTTATAACATCTCCTGGTAAAACACCATTTTCTGCCCAGAAACTATTGTTATTTACTGCTTCAGAAAACGCTATTTTCCCTGTCGCCATATCTGGCACAAAAATAAATGCTCCGTTATTCTGAATGTAGTTAGTTTTTACTTTAGATTCTGCAACCTCTAATCCTACTTTAGCGAAAAGAGCATTATAATCAATTGGGGTTGTTCCAGATACGTGCGTAGTTAAAAACGCACCTATTGAAGGGTATGTCATTGCAGTAATTTCAGCGAATAAATTATCGTCTTCAAACGGTTTATCTTGACCGTATTTTAACGATAATTCTTTCATTAAAGATAACATTCCTCTATTTCCATTACTTTCTTCACGCATTAGGATATCTATAGACATTCCTATTAAAGCACCTTTTTGGTACACATTAAGGTATTGTGCTGCATACGGTTCGTCTAAAACATTTTCACTCATTAATGTAAAACTCATCGTATCGTCCATTACTGAAGCCGCTTGAATTTTACCCATAATTTTAGCGTAAAACTCATCTTCAGGCACCAAATCTTGATCTACTTGAAATAAAGTTGCAAAGTATTCTGTTACCCCTTCATACATCCATAAATGCTTAGAAAAGCTTGGAGAATGGTAATCGAAATAATGCACATCTTCAGAGTGTACACTTAACGGCGTTACAATATGGAAAAACTCATGAGAAACCACATCAATCATACTTTCATAAAGCGCTGCTTCTGGCATAGATTCTGGCATTACAACTACAGTAGACGTGTGGTGTTCTAGAGCACCAAAGCCTTTAGGAGAGGTTTCTGCACCATCAGAAAGATATAAGTAAATATCGTAACGCGGTGTACTATTAATATCTCCCATATATGCTTTTTGCGCTTCCATCATTTTATGCATGACCTCTTTAAGCTGACTTGCCGTGTATTTCTTGTTTGGAGAATACACACTTAAAACAATTTTAATATCTCCCACCTGAAATTCTTCAACATCCAATTCCCCGTAAAACATTGGGTTATCTGTAATGTCAAAATAGCGAGGAGCAAAATAAGTAGAGGTTATTGTGTTTCCATCTGCACTCAATTTAGAACCTGTTTCTTGCAATGCCGATGTACGTAAAAAAGCACTTGGTGCTGTAACCTCTAAATTATACTGTGCGTTTTTTAAAGAATCGAAATACCCTATAAATCCGTGAAGATTTAATACGTAATTTGTTTCTTCAATATTCGTTCCTGCTGGAGAGAATGGTTGCTCACCTCCTATACCTCCTACACTTTCTACATCGAAAGTATCGTTTACGTAGTATTCAATTTTATCTAATTGCGAAGCATTTGTAATAGTCCAAGTATTGGTGTCTAGTTTACTTGAAGGTAACACATTCCCACTATAATCTAAAGCTTTAAAACCGTCTATATACTTACCGAAATCACTAACAGAATACGTACCCTGTACAACTCTTGGCAGTCTGTATGTTACTGTTTCCGTAGTAAAACGTCCCGGATTAATAGTTACAGGAACTTTGTCGTTTACTACTTTAGTTAGGTCTAAAGCCGTTTCAATGGGGTTTGTTACAGCTAAATCGTCTACCGATGTGCTAGCTGTTTTCGCAGAGTTACAACCAACTAATAGCATACTAATTGCTACTGTGGTTAATACAAATTTCTTCATTTTTTATTATTTAAGTTGATATCTTACCACGGTAAGACGCTCAAAAATAAATTATGTTACGCGGGTATTCCTTAACATTTTGTTAAAAATTGTTTCGTTAAATTAGCCCATGCAAAACCCGTTAGTCAGTATTCTTATCCCATTTAAAAATACCGCGCTGTTTTTACCAGAGTGCCTTCAGTCTATATTAAATCAAACCTACAGTAATTGGGAAATAATTATTGTGGATGATCATTCTACAGACACTAGTTATGAATACGTTAAAGCGTTTACAGATGTTGATTCTAGAATTATTCTTTTAAAAAATGATGGCTTCGGAATTATTCCTGCCTTAAAATTGGATTATGCTCATTCTAAAGGAGAATTGATTACTAGAATGGATAGCGATGATATTATGCATCCATCTAAAATTGAAACATTAGCATCGAAACTTTTGTCTCACGGAAAAAACCATGTGGCTACAGGACTAGTTCATTATTTTTCAGAAGATGGCATTAGTGATGGTTATCGTAAATATGAAAATTGGCTCAATCAATTAACCAGGACAGGAACTAATTATTCCGAAATTTATAAAGAATGTGTTATCCCCTCACCGTGTTGGATGGTTTATAAAACAGATTTAGAAGCAGTAAACGCCTTTAACACCTCTCGTTACCCTGAAGATTACGATTTAGTATTTCGGTTTTATGAAGCTGAATTTAAAGTTATTCCTTGTGATTCTGTGCTGCATTATTGGCGCGATTACGGGACGCGAGCCTCGAGAACTGATATTAATTACGCTGAGAACAGTTTTATAGATATAAAGCTCCATTATTTTTTAAAATTAAATAAACAAAGGGCTCGACCGTTAGTGATTTGGGGAGCGGGAAAAAGAGGGAAATCTATTACCAAGCGCCTTAAGACTTTAGAAATACCATTTCATTGGGTATGTAATAACCCTAAAAAAATTGGAAAGCATATTTACGATCACGAAATGAAAGCGGTGGCCCACATAGATGCTTTGAAGCATCCGCAATGTATTATTAGCGTTGCCAATCCAGAAGACCAATCTCGAATTAAAAGCTATTTTAAAAGTCGTAATAACCAATCTATGCAAGATTATTTTTTCTTTTGCTAAAGGCCTCCTAAATTACAATTCATTTTCTATATTTGTTTAATCTCAATAAGCAATGCAGTTTAAAAACCCAGAACTTCTTTACGCCCTATTCTTACTGCTAATTCCTATTATTGTTCATTTATTTCAATTACGTAAATTTAAAAAAGAAGCGTTTACTAACGTTGCTTTTTTAAAGCAAGTACAATTACAAACCCGTAAGAGTGCGGTAATTAAGAAATGGCTTATTTTATTAGTACGTATGGCACTACTGGCTGCAATTATTATTGCTTTTGCCCAGCCATTTACCTCTAAAAACAATACCGTTAACACCACGAGAGAAACAGTTATTTTTCTAGACAACTCTTTTAGTATGCAGACTAAAGGTGCTAAAGGCGAACTCTTAAAACGCGCAGTACAAGATTTAATTTCAACCCTACCAGAAAACGAGAAATTATCTTTAATAACAAACGACGACGCGTTTAGAAACACAACTCTAAAAAGCATTACTAATGAGATATTGGCTATCGATTACGCAACAACTCCGTTGGATTATGAGGCTGCATTTTTAAAAAGTAAAAAGCACTTCTCCAATGCCAAAAACACCATTAAAAACTTAGTTTTTATTAGCGATTTTCAGAATAAAGGAAAACCATTATTCGTGCCCACCGATAGCACATTCACTACGCATTTGGTACACTTAAAACCGGTTAACATCAATAATATTGTAGTCGATTCTCTTGCCATAACAAAGCATACACCTACTTATTTAGAACTGACAGTATTCTTAAAAAATAACGGTGAGACTATTACTAATTTACCAGTTTCTTTATTTAATAATGAAACCTTATTAGCAAAAACCGCAGTTAGCTTTAAAGATGAAACCACTACTGTTTTCACGATACCAAACAACACTGTTATTAATGGAAAAGTAACTATTAGCGATGCC
>JAGPVI010000097.1 GCA_018067115.1 Bizionia sp.
GTTGTTGATAAAATCGTGTCGGTTACCCCAGAGGCGAGCGTTGAAGATATTATTAAACAAGCTTTAAAAAAATTATAAAAGATTTTGAATACAACTAACCTGAAATTTCAAAAATCAATAAAAAAGTATTTATTAATGCTCTCTCTTGCTCTAACAACCACAATGGTTTTTGCGCAAGATCCAGCAATTCCTGTAGTAGAACAAGATTCTACAAAAACAGGATTTGTAATGAGCGATATAGAAATGCCTAATCCGCAAAGTGTAGTTTCTAAATATACTTACGACCCAAAAACAGATCGCTATATCTATACAGAAACTGTAGGGACATTTACTATTAATTACCCTACAATTCTAACGCCCAAAGAATATCAAGACCTCGTTTTTAAAGAGAATTTAAAAACGTATTATAAAAATAAAATTGATGCTTTTGAAGGCAAGAAAGATAATGCCGACGAAGATCAAAAAAACTTATTGCCAGAATTTTATGTCAACTCTGGTTTTTTCGAAAGTATTTTTGGTGGTAATACCATCGAAGTTGTTCCTCAAGGATCTTTAGAAATGGATTTAGGTGTCTTGTTTACAAAACAAGATAATCCGTCATTTTCTCCACAAAACAGAAGTAATTTTACCTTCGATTTCGATCAACGTATCAGTTTAAGTTTATTAGGAAAAGTAGGAACGCGACTTCAGGTAACCGCTAACTATGATACAGAATCCACATTCGATTTTCAGAATCTAGTAAAATTAGAATACACACCAACCGAAGATGATATTATTCAGAAAATAGAAGTGGGTAACGTAAGTATGCCGTTAAACAGTTCATTAATTTCTGGAGCACAAAGTTTATTTGGTGTGAAAACCCAATTGAAATTTGGAAAAACCACTATTACCGGTGTGTTCTCCGAGCAAAAATCAGATACTAAATCTGTAGTGGCTCAAGGCGGAGGGACTTTAAGTGAATTCGATTTCTTTATTAGAGATTACGACGAAAACAGACACTTCTTCTTAGCGCAATACTTTAGAAATAATTACGATAAAGCGTTAAGTAACTATCCTTATATTAACTCTAACGTTCAAATTACAAGAGCCGAAGTTTGGGTAACCAATAGAAGTAATCGTACCGAAAATGTTAGAAATATTGTCGCCCTTCAAGATTTAGGGGAGTCGGGAGTTATAGGGAATACTGGGGTTATAGTTACTGCGGGGCCAAATGCGTTTCCGAGTAATAAAAACAACCGATTAGACCCAACAAATATTGGAGGACCAGGATCGCAATTAACACCTGCTATTAGAGACATAGCAACCGTGCAATCTGGGGTTACCGTACCGGGTTTTAATGAAGGTTTTGATTACGCAAAATTAGAAAATACTAGAAAACTTAACGAAGGTCAAGAGTATACATTAAACACGCAGTTGGGGTATATTTCCTTAAATCAACGATTAAGTAACGATGAAGTTTTGGCTGTTGCCTTTCAATTTACTGTAGGTGGAAAAGTGTATCAGGTTGGGGAATTTGCTAACGACGGGGTTAATGCTACCGATGTAGATACTAATAGTGAGGGAGAGGTTACCAACGTGACCAACAATAACCTAGTTCTAAAATTACTTAAAAGTAGTATTACGAGCGTGTCGCAACCAATCTGGGATTTAATGATGAAAAACGTCTATAACACGGGCGCTTACCAATTAAGTCAAGATGATTTTAAGTTGAATATCTTTTATAACGAAGCGGCACCGTTAAACTTTATTCGTCCGGTAGATGGGGCGTCTTTTGGAACCGATTTTAATGGCCGTCCAATTGAAGAAACAACCTTATTACAATTATTTAATCTCGACAGACTAAACTTTAATAATGACCCACAAACAAATGGAGATGGCTTTTTCGATTTCGTACCCGGTATAACTGTCATTCCTCAAAACGGAAAAATTGTGTTCACCAAAGTGGAACCCTTCGGGCGTTATTTGTTTGATGTTTTAGATAATGATAATAACCCCGGGAATAACGAAGCCGATTATCAAGCGGGAACGTATACGAATCCAAATCAAGAAAAATACGTTTACGATCTACTTTATAAGGGTACAAAAACTGCTGCTTTAGAAGAGAACGAAAAAAATAAATTTCAAATTAAAGGACGTTATAAATCTGAAGGTGGTGAAGGTATTCCTATTGGAGGGTTTAACGTGCCTCGTGGTTCTGTAAAAGTAACTGCAGGAGGGCGTGTTTTAGTTGAGGGTGTCGATTATACCGTAAACTATCAACTAGGGCGTGTTCAAATTCTGGATCCCGCTTTACAGGCTTCAAATACGCCAATCCAAGTAACAACGGAGAACAATGCTATTTTCGGACAACAAACTAAGCGATTTACAGGGTTAAATATAGAGCATCAGTTTAATGAGAATTTTGTGTTGGGCGCAACGTATATCAACTTAAACGAAAGACCTATAACTCAAAAAGCAAATTATAATACCGAGCCTATTAATAACTCAATGTATGGCTTTAATGGTAACTATTCTACAGAGGTTCCTTTCTTTACAAGATTAGTGAATAAGTTACCAAATATAGATACCGATGCGCCATCTAACTTATCCGTTAGAGGGGAATTTGCGTATTTAAAACCCGGTGCTCCAAAAGGAACCGATTTTAACGGGGAAGCAACGGCTTATGTGGATGATTTTGAAGGGTCTCAAAATGGAATCGATTTGCGCTCGCAACAAGCCTGGTTTTTATCGAGTAGACCTTTAAATTTAGGCCGCATTTATACGGACGTGTCGGAGTCTGAAGACGATAACGGATTGCAAAACGGTTACGATAGAGCCTTATTAAACTGGTATAATATCGATCCTATTTTTTATAGTAGTCAGCGACCAAGTGGCCTTACCGACGACGATGTTTCTAATATTTATACCTCGCGTGTTTTTATAAATGAATTATTCCCAGAGCAAGACATTGCGCAAGGTCAGACTTCGGTAATTAACACCTTAGACTTAACCATTTATCCGGCAGAGCGCGGGCCTTATAACTTTAAACCAGGTACCGAAGACAATATAATTAGTGCGCCAAATGAGAGCTGGGCCGGTATAACGAGAGGCTTATCGTCTACAGATTTTGAGCAAGCGAATGTAGAATATATTGAGTTCTGGTTACAAGATCCTTTTCAAGATAATGCTACTAACCCAGGAGGGAAATTAGTATTTAACTTAGGAAGTATTTCTGAAGATGTTTTAAAAGATGGAAGAAAACAATACGAAAACGGGTTGCCTAAAGATGGAAACATCGCTTTATTGCCTCAAACCGATTTCGAAACAGTGGTGCCACAAAACCAGGCGTTAATTTATGCTTTCGATACTACAGGTCAAGAACGAATTAATCAAGATGTAGGGTACGACGGGTATAATGATGCTGAGGAAGCTGCAGTATTTGCTGCTTTTGGCGGATTGGCAGACCCTGCAAATGATAATTATCAATATTTTTTAGAAGCCGAAGGGGATGTTTTAGAGCGTTACAAACGTTATAATAACGTGCAAGGTAACTCGCCAGATAACTTTAGCGATACCAGTCGTGGCTCTACAACACAACCCGATGTAGAAGATGTAAATAGAGATAATACAATGAATACTATCGATAGTTATTTTGAGTATAATTTAGATATTACTAGGCAAAACTTACCAATAAACTCTTTAAACGAAATAACGGCAAATAACCCTATTGGTGAGTTTATTAAAGATTTAAAAATTAGACCTAGAGTAATGCCAAATGGCGATACCGAGCAAATACGTTGGTACCAATTTAGAGTCCCTGTAAATGTGCCGTTATCTACTTTCGACGACCCTACAATACCTCAATATACTAGACAAAACGGAATTACAGATTTTAGATCTATTCGTTTTGCACGTATGTATTTAGAAAATTTTAGTGAGCAAACAACCTTCCGTTTTGGTACTTTAGAATTAGTACGTAGCGACTGGAGACGTTATACTTTGGCACTAGACGAAAACGATTCGAGTCCAGACGATCCACAAACAGATTTTTCTGTGGGCGCGGTAAGCACACAAACTAACGATGGTAATTATGTGTCACCTCCAGGTGTAGAGCCAGAGCGTTTAAATAATAACAACTCAATAATCGACCAAAACGAACAAGCACTTGTTGTTAATGTCTGCGGTTTAGAAGCTGAAGATTCTAGAGCTGTTTACAAAAATATTAGTGTCGATATGCGACAGTATAAACGTTTACGAATGTTTATGCACGCTAGAGAAGGTGATATTCCGGGCTTAGGAGATAATGATTTGGTAGGGTTTATTAGAATGGGTAACGATTTAACTCAGAACTATTACCAGATAGAAATTCCATTATCAGTTTATAATGGTGGCGGACAGCCAGCAGATTATTGGCCGGAATCTAACGAGATTAATGTGGAGTTAGAATTGTTACAACGTTTAAAATCTTTAGGAATTAGCGATGGGTCACTATCTAACGAAGACGCCTCTTTTTACGATGTTGTTGGTGGAGAGTTAATAGCAGTTCCTTTTGCAGACCAATATCAAGGCTATGTAACGGGGCAGCAACGTGTGGCTATTAAGGGTAATCCTAATTTTGGAGCGATAAGAACCTTAATGGTGGGTGTTAAAAACGCATCAGGATTCGAGTCTTGTGGAGAGATTTGGTACAACGAATTGCGTTTGTCAGAAATGGACAATGAAGGCGGTTGGGCTGCTGTATTAAGTATGGATAGCAATTTTGCCGATTTCGCAAACGTAAGTGCAACGGGACGTATGTCTACAGCAGGTTTTGGTTCTATAGATCAAGGGCCTAACCAACGTAGTCGCGAAGATGTTAAGCAATACGATGTGGTTACTAATTTAAATTTAGGACAGTTACTCCCTAAAAAATGGGGCTTACAAGTACCTTTTAATTATGGTCAAGCCGAAGAGTTAATCACACCTTTATACGATCAACAATACGAAGATTTAAAACTTCAAACTCGAATAGATGCTGCTGAAACTGAGGGAGAACGCGATAAAATTAGAGAGCAATCTGAAGAATATACTAAGCGAAAAAGTATCAACTTTATTGGTGTGCGTAAAAATAGAACAGGAGAAGCTAAGCCTCAATTGTACGATGTAGAAAACTTAACGTTAAACTATTCGTATAATAAGGTAGAACATCGCGATTTTGAAATCGAACGTTCGGTAGATAAACAATTAAGAGCAGGGGTGAATTATGCGTATAACTTTCAGCCAAAAGTTATTGAGCCTTTTAAAAAGAACGACTCCTTATTTACCGGTAAATATTGGAAACTCTTAAAAGATTTTAATGTTAATTTATTGCCTGCAAGTTTTACGGTAAATACAGATGTGAACAGACAATTTAATCGTCAGCTTTTTAGAGAAGTCGAACTAGGCGGAAATAATATTGGCTTAGAAGAATTGTACAGAAGAAATTACACCTTCGATTTTCAATATAATGTGAATTGGAACCTTACGAAATCTTTAGCTTTTAATTTTTCAGCCTCTAATAATAATATTGTTAGAAATTATTTTAAAGAAGGTAATATTCGTGGTGAGCAAGATCCAGAACTAGATGTTTGGGATGGCCTATTAGATTTTGGCGATCCAAACAGGCAGTACCAGTTATTAGGTGTTAATTACGAAATCCCGATCGATAAAATCCCGGCCTTAAGTTTTATTAAAGCAACGTATGCGTACACAGGAGAATTTCAATGGCAAAAAGGATCAGATTTATTTGGAGATATTGTTGCCGAAGACGGTATATCTTACGATTTAGGTAACTCTATTTCTAACGGAAATACTCATAATATAAATTCAACTTTAGATATGAATAAGTTGTATAAATTTGTAGGGTTAACCAAGAAAAGGAAAACAACGCGATTTGGCAAGGTCAGTAGGGTAGGTCGTAATACGGTGGGTGGACCTCCAGGTGCGGAAGATAAGGAAGCCAACGAGAAACCTAAAGCGCAGTCTGCTACAAGCACGTTGGCAAATATTGGTATCGATGTTTTAACCGTTGTAAAACGTATTCAAGCTAATTACTCAGAAACTAATGGTACCTATATTCCAGGCTATTTAAATACTCCAGGATTTGTTGGGACTTTAAAGCCAACGTTAGGCTATACCTTTGGTAGCCAAAACGATGTTAGAGAGTTGGCAGCACGAAACGGCTGGTTAACTGTATTTCCAGATTTTAACGAGCAGTACACAAAAAATAGAACAGAGCAGTTAGATTTATCTGCAAATTTAGAGCCGTTTAACGACCTTAAAATTGATTTAGTAGGGTATAGAACATATGCCGAAAACTATACAGAAAACTATAGAATTACCGATGGTGCGTACGAGTCGTTAACGCCAAATACATTTGGAAATATTAGTATCTCTACGTTTACATTACCAACAGCTTTTGGTAAAAGTGACGATGTAAGCTCTGACGCTTTTAACGATTTTAGAACGAATAGATTAGTTATTGCACAACGTTTGGCAAGAGATCGCGGTGCAGACCCGAATGCGGTAGATGCCGATGGGTATCCGCTAGGATTTGGAAAAACAAGTCAGGCCGTATTATTACCTGCTTTTGTTAGTGCCTATACGGGGCAAAATGCAGAGAAGGCGAAGCTGGGAGCGATTAAGAATGTTCCAATTCCAAACTGGGATATTAAATACACTGGGTTAATGAAAATGAAATGGTTTAAAGACCGCTTTAAACGTTTTTCTTTAAGTCACGGGTACCGTTCAAGTTATACGATTAACCAGTTTAGAACCAATTTAGATTTTAATGGTATCGATTATGCTTTAGAGTATAACAATCAGCCGGCAGAAGATATTGATCAAGCAGGAAACTTTAAAAACGAAAACTTATATAGTAATGTAAATTTAACAGAACTCTTTAGTCCGTTAATACGTATAGATTTCGAAATGAAAAACTCTGTTAAAGTATTAGCAGAGCTTAAGAAAGACCGTTTATTATCACTAAGTTTCGACAATAATTTAATGACAGAAATTCAAGGTAATGAATATGTCTTAGGATTAGGATACAGATTTAAAGATGTAAGAATTAAAACCAAATTGGCAGGGCCTAAAAAATCTATTGTTAGTGATTTAATAATGGAGGCAAATATATCTGTGCGCGATAATAAAACTATTATTAGATATTTGGATGTAGATAATAATCAAATTACTAACGGTCAGACTATTTACGGCTTAAAGTACAATGCAAACTACTCGTTTAGTAAAAACTTAACTGGTATTTTCTATTTTGATTATACGTTCTCAGAATATGCTATATCAACAGCATTTCCACAAACAACTATTCGCTCTGGATTAACTTTGCGATATAATTTCGGTAATTAGTAGTTTCTCATTTGAAATACCAATTTGATTAAATACCTTTGTAAAAAATTAAATAATGAATATACCATCAGAATTAAAGTATACTAAAGACCACGAATGGGTTAAAGTAGAAGGAGACGTAGCAACTGTAGGAATTACAGATTTTGCACAAAGCGAATTAGGTGACATCGTTTATGTAGACATTGACACGGTGGATGAAACTTTAGATATAGAAGAAGTTTTTGGATCTGTAGAAGCTGTTAAAACGGTATCTGATTTATTTTTACCACTATCTGGTGAAATTATCGAATTTAACGAAGCTTTAGAAGACAGCCCAGAAAAAGTAAATACAGACCCTTATGGTGACGGTTGGATTATTAAAATAAAATTCTCTGACGCTTCTCAATTAGAAGAGTTATTATCAGATAGCGATTATAAAGCTATTATTGGTGCTTAGAAAAAGTTTATTTTTTTTAAGTGTAGCTTATACCTGCGTGTTATTATTGGCAAGTTTATTAAATGTAAGCAGCATCACTCAAGGATTGCCATCTAATAGTGATAAATTTTTACACGCCTTTGCTCACGCTATTTTAACAGGGTTATGGTTTTTAACCTTAGTCTATAGCTTTAATATAAAGAGTCTTAAATCATTAAGCTACGCCTCAGGTTTTGCTGTAGCGTTTGGAGTGGCCATAGAAGTCCTTCAAGGAGCCATTACACAAAATCGGGTTGCCGATTTTAATGACATCTTAGCAAACGTTTTAGGCACAATTGTTGTAGTGTTAGTAATACTAGGCTTACGCTTTAGAGAATTAAAAAATAAATAAACCTTTGCTTTTTTTACAAATAATTGGTTAAATTAGCAATCAGGAAAAACAAATTAATTTATGGAACCTAAAAAAAATCCGAAATCTAATGTAGGGAGAAACAGTTCTCTTTATTTTGCGGTTGGGATGGTGTTAATGTTACTATTAACAAATTTCGCCATTAACTACAAGACCTACGATAAGGAGACCGTTGACATTGCTGAGATTAATGTTACCGATGAATTGGAAGAGGAAATTCCAATTACAAATCAAGCACCGCCACCACCACCACCTCCACCGCCGCCACCAGCACCAGAAGTAATTGATGTTATTGAGGACGAGGAAGAAATTGAGGAAACGGTTATCGAGTCTACCGAAACTAATCAAGAAGAAGAGATTGTAGAGGTTGAAGAAGTGGTAATTGAAGAAATTGAAGAAGATGTAGAAGTCTCTTTTGCTGTCATTGAAAACGTGCCTATTTTCCCAGGTTGTGAACAAGGTTCGAATGCACAGAAAAAGAAATGTATGTCTGATAAAATTAATCAGTTAGTTGCTAAAAAGTTCGATGCTGAACTGGGTTCTGAACTTGGTTTAAGTGGAAAACAAAAAATTAGTGTTTTCTTTACTATTGATAAAGTAGGAAACATTGTAAATGTTAGAACTAGAGCACCGCACCCAAGATTAGAAAAAGAGGCGCAACGTGTTGTAGGTTTAATACCTCAAATGAAGCCAGGTAAACAAAGAGGGAAGCCAGTTAAGGTAACGTTCTTTTTACCAATCTCATTTAATATTCAAGACTAAAAACAGTACGTTTTTTAATAGTATTATACATCCCGTTACGTCTCGTAACGGGATTTTTTGTTTGGTATACTTTTTGCTGTTTTAATAATACATTAACATTTAAATCTGTGTATTATGAAAAAAGCAATTCAAAAAATAGGTAAAACCTTAAACATTAAGGGTTTTGTTAGTGGAAATGGCAAAAAGGATACAGATTTAAAATCAAATTCTACGCTATACTTCCAAATAGGGTTGATTATTTGTTTGTTAGGAACATATTTAGCCTTAGAATCTAAAACAGAGGTTAAAAGTAAACGCCTTATTTTTCAAGATGCTCGTATGGTTGAAGAATGGGATTATACCGAAAGCAACTTTCAAGTCTATAAAGAACCCGAACTAGAAGTGACGTCTGCAGGCCGTAAGGAACCCGTTGTTATTTCTGATGTGATTACGGTGACAGATAACGATGCGAAAAATGCAAAAGAAGATGTGGATTTTATTACTCAGGAAGAGCAGCAGTTTAAGGGACCTGTTACAAAAGGTGTGCCTACTAGTGCGCCGGAGTTGGTTGTTGAAAAACCAGAAGAGCCTGTAAGTATTTTAGCTGTTCAGTTTGTTCCTGTTTACCCAGGCTGTGAAAGTGAAACTACAAACTTAGGACGCCGTCAATGTATGTCTGGCAAAATAGGACAGCTTATTAAAAAGCAATTCAATG
>JAGPVI010000098.1 GCA_018067115.1 Bizionia sp.
TACAAACACCCTAACTCATTTTATATCTGTAATTTATTTACTAACTTTAGTGCTTAACCACGCAACCATACATATCTAAAATCGCTGGTTATAATTAATAGAAACGTAACAAAATCAATAGATTGACAATAATGTCGTAAAAATGTCGCAAACAAACCGTTATCAAAACAAGCAATTCATAAGTAGTTTTGTTAAAACAATAAACCAAAATTAATTATGAACGCAATCGGAAAAAAAATTAGAGACGTAAGAAAGAGAAAAGGACTATCTCAAGAAGAGTTGGCTGAGTCTGCAAAAGTGAATTTAAGAACAATTCAACGCATTGAAAATAACGAGAGTGAACCTCGTGGAAAAACCGTGAATTTAATTTGTGATGTTCTTGACATAAATGCAGAAGATATTTTAGATTACGGTAAACAAGCCGACAAAAGTTATCTAATAATTTTTCATCTTTCAGTTATAGTCTTTTTAGCGATTCCAGTGGGAAACATAATTCTTCCTCTTATTTTATGGATGAACAAAAAAGATAAAATAATCGGTTTAAAAGAAGTTGGAGCAAATCTTTTAAATTTTCAAATAGTTTGGTCTGTTCTAACTTTTATTTCAATAACTTCTTTTGCATTGTTTAAAATAATGCATTTCGGCACTTATGAAATTCTATTCTATGTGTTTATCGGACTTTACGCTTTAAATATAATCTTACCAATAGTATTTGCTATTAAAACGAATAATGGAAACACCGAAAAACTGTATCCAAATATAATAAAACTGATAAAATAACTAGAGGCCACACTATGTATAAAAAATGCTTATTTTAGTACGTAACCAAAAGAAAGAGCGTGTTTGCTTTCATCCTATTTTTAATTCCTTAAATCCTCGCAGGCAAACACGCACTTTTAATACACAAGACCACTAACTCAAGACCACTAACTAAAAATAAGAACTACAAATGAAATTTAAAAGTAAAAAAGACATCTTATTTAAAGTATTAGGATGTCTCATAATTGGTTTTTTTATTGGAATTATTCTCTTTAGAATAGTCTCTGATGGCCTTGAAAACTATAGTTTAATGTGGACTGACATTTTAATGCTTGCAGTCGTTGCGTTTTTAATTTGGTTAGGTTTAGGAACAAATTATGAACTGACACAAACGGAATTGAAATATAAAAGTGGTCCAATAAGAGGGAGAATTGAAATTAATAAAATCCACGAGATAATTAAAGGCAAAACTCTTTGGTCTGGATTAAAACCAGCAACAGCTCGAAATGGATTAATTATAAAATATGAAAAATATAATGAGATTTATATTAGCCCAGAAACGAACGACTGTTTCGTAAAAAAAATTCTTGAATTAAATGACAAAATAAAAATTACGACTGAAAAATAACCTGAAAAGAATAGCGTGCTTACAAAAACCCACGCAAAATTTTCTGAATATCTAAATTATCCTTTTGCTGGATTAAAAACGACTCTAATGCGTCTTCAGATTGTATGGTTTCGTCTTTATCTATAAAACCATATCCTAGATACGTTCCATCTTTAATAAGCACAAAAGCTTCTTCGTTTTGGGTACGCCCCTGCTCTTTTATCACTTTAGTCTGGGCAGTTGTTTTAATAGCATTTATTGCCGCTGCTACTCTATCATTATATTGGATAGCTGTTTCCTCGCCTTTACAAACCCCTTTACACGTTTTTATATTATAGTGAGAACACTGGGTTACGCCTTCTTGTAAGTGGCAATATTTAGGACACAGGTTATAGTCCAGGCATATAGATTCTAAAAACGCGCGACATTCTCTAATACTCTGGAACACTTGTATTGCATTTGGCGCGCCTTTAATGGTGTTATAGGCCAAATGAATAATGCCGTTGCGGTCTTCGAAACTAAAAATACCATACTGTTTTGTTTGGCGTTTTGCGGCTTGGTTAAACTTTGGGTAATGGTGTTTTATAGCGGCATCTTCCATTAAAAGCGCAATGAGCTCGCTGCCAGATACTTCAAAATCGATGTCTTTTGTCTCTCGGCACATATCTAAGGCTTTCTTTGTTTTACTATAAAAATGACTCAGTACCCGTTTTTTTAAATCCTTGGCTTTCCCTATATAAATAATCTTTCCTTTTTTGTCTTTAAAATAATACACGCCAGCCGCATTGGGAATAGCATTAAAAACCGCCGTTGGTAAATGCGATGGTAAGGTGGCTTCTTTAGAGGATTTCTTTAAAAAATCGCTAAAAACAGTAGCGGCATCGTCCTGCTGTAAAAGGATCTCGAATAACACCACGGTAGCTTCAGCATCGCCTTTTGCACGGTGCCTGTCGGTAATATTAATATTCAAATCTTTACACAGCTTACCCAAACTGTAAGAGCGATACCCCGGTAATAGCTTTCGAGATAATCTTACGGTACACAGTTTTTTACGTCTAAAGTCGATGTCTATGGCCTTAAACTCATTTCTAATCACATTATAATCGAAATTCACATTATGCGCCACAAAAATAGTGTCTTCCGTTATATCTAAAATAGCTTGTGCGACTTCGCTAAACGTTGGTGCATTAGCAACCATACCATTATCAATACCTGTTAAAGCAGTAATATAATCTGGAATTAATGTCTGCGGATTTACTAAAGAGGTAAACTCGTCTACAATTTGTTTGCCATCGTATTTAAAAATGGATATTTCGGTAATCTGGTTAGTTCTTCCCGTGGTTTCAACATCTATAATAGTATACATCATTATTTTAAATGTTTTTCTAATGCTTTTAATTCTATACCAAGTTCGTTAAACAAACCTAGAATACTGCTTATTTTTAATTCTTCAACCGAATATTCCTGGGTATTAATACTACAGGTAAACTCCCATAACTCTAAAATTTCGTCAATAGGAATACTATAGTCGTTGTATGCTTTATTATCCGACATTAAAAGTAGCGATCCGTTATACTCGATATTATTCATAACACGTTTATAGACCATCCCCTCGTTAAGCGTTACCAGCACGTAAGTGCGCCCTGTTTTTATATCGCTGCGGTCTTCAATAAAACGCCCTATAACAAACGAACCGTCTTTCATTGGTAGCATAGAATCCCCTTTAATAGGAAATGCGCGGTGCTTGCCGGTAGGTAAAAAAGGCAGTTTTATCTTTTGAAGCTGCTCGATATATTCGGGGTCGTCGTAGCCCGCCAAATACCCTGCCGATGCTTTTACAGGTACCACCTCTATTAAATCCTCGTTATCGCTATCTACAGTAATTGGAAATAACACCCGCTGATTCCCCAGTTCTATAAACGCCGTACCGTTAGACTTGCTTAAATCGTGACGCAGTAAAATATCTACGGGCACTTTAAAGAAATCCGACAGGCCTAAAATCATCTCCACATTGGGTTCTGTTCTATTCGCTTCGTGCGATGTAATTCGCGACCTGTGCACGCCCAATTCTTCGGCTAACGCTTCCTGAGATAACTTTTTTAAGTTTCTGAGGTATTTTATGTTTTTTGATAAATTATTCATAATGTTACAAAATTAAACAATCAATGTTCAGTATACAAACTATTTTTGCATTATGCAGAGGAATATTTTACATCTCGATCTAGACACCTTTTTTGTCTCTTGCGAACGCCTTATCGATAGTCGTTTGCAGCATCGCCCTTTATTGGTTGGTGGTGTTGGCGATCGCGGTGTTGTAGCGGCCTGTAGTTACGAAACCCGTGTTTTTGGGGTGCATTCTGGGATGGCGATGAAAGTCGCCAGGCGCCTTTGCCCCGAAGCTGTCGTTATAAAAGGGAATTCTAGCATTTACACTAAATATTCGCATCTGGTAACAGAGATTAT
>JAGPVI010000100.1 GCA_018067115.1 Bizionia sp.
AAACGCCACCTTTAATGATCAAGTACAATCTACACAACCTATTATTGAGGGTTTCGATGGTTTAATGGCACGAATAACGGCGTTAAATACTTTACCTTGGATTCCTTCTTTTTTTATTTTCTTATTGTTTTTAGTTATAGAAACCACACCCATCTTCGCAAAACTTATTTCCCCAAAAGGGCCTTACGATTACAAATTAGAAGATGAAGAAACAGCCATAAAAACGATAGTAAAAGATCGTGTTTTAGAGCGAGAATTAAGCACAAAAACCAATAATGAAATAAATAAAAAAGTATATACAGCTATTGTAGAAGACCAAGAACTCTACGCTTATAAACTTAAAAAAACACGAGAATTAATGCAACTAAAAGCAGATGCTTATTTTAAAAGGCAACAGAAAATAATATAACAAAAAACGTCGGTTAAAAGTATTATACTTCTAGCCGACGTTTTTAAAGTTGAATGGAATGTTATACTAATTATAATTTCTTTACGTACTGTGTAATAATTACAATTTGTTGTCCGTCTACTTTTCCTTCAATATATTCAGCATTTTCGTGATCTAAAGAAATACGTCTTACAGCAGTTCCTTGTTTGGCAACCATACTAGAGCCTTTCACTTTTAAATCTTTAATTAAAACCACAGAATCTCCGGCTTCTAAAATAACGCCGTTTACATCGCGATGTATTAATTTATCTGTATCATCTTCACCTTCGCCTGTTGCTTTAGCAAATTCTAAAACCTCTTCTTCTAAATACATCATATCTAATAAGTCTTGAGGCCATCCTTCTTTACGTAAACGCGATAACATTCTCCAAGCAACAACCTGTACTGGTTGGTGTTCACTCCACATACTATCGTTTAAACATCTCCAATGGTTAGCATCGGTCTGCTCTGGATCTTCTATTTGGGTTAAACAGGTTTTACAAACTGTTAACGCATGTTTTAAACTTTTATCTTTTGCTGGTTCTAGCGTATAGATTTCTAACTGCTCGATGTTTGTACATAATTCGCACTTATTATCTGCTCTTTTATTTAATTCTCTCTCTAAACTCATAGTCATATATTATTGGGTAAAAGTAAGCATATTTCTTGAATGGGTCGCTCCTTGAGATAAGAGACTACAACCCAAGTTCTTCTCGTATTTTTTTGGTGAGACTCTTTACTATTAAATCGTAAGAATGATCAATAAGTTCCAATACAAATTGGGGTTGCAAATCGTTTTGATTGAGGTAAACAGAGTTCCAATGTTTTTTACTCATATGATATCCTGGGGTAATACTTTCGTAATCTGCTCTTAGTATTTCTGCATATTCGGGATCGCATTTTAGGTTTAAAAATGGCGTGCCTTTTTCCCAAGTTTTCAAGCTGGTTAATAAAAACATTTTATCAGCCACTTTAAAAACTAAAGTCACTTCATCGAAAGGAAAATGTTCGGTAACGTGCGCCTTTTTTAAACAATAATCTCTAATGTCTTCAATGTTCATAAACTAGTTTTGATAAGGTTGAAACCGACGGTTGTTTTAGTGCTATAAATAATAGCAGTTTTGGTAATTGAGTTTATTAGTATTTTAAAACTTAACCAAACCCTGCTTTTGTTATAGAATGGGTTTTAATATTAGTTACTCAGATTTACAACTTTCTTATCGAATTCTTGTAACCGCTTAATCTATCTTATATAAAATTGGTTTACTTGGTGACGCATCGTTTTCGAAAGATGCAATTTGCAGATTTAAAATATACGAGCCATCTGCAATTTTATTGGGCACATAAATAAATTCGGTAATGGTAGCTTCTTTTCTTAGCGTGCCATTATAATCCCAAAAAGCCTTGTGTGCCAACAATTCGCCATTATCTTTTTCTTTATCCACGCTTGGTAAATCGATTAATAAATGTTGAATATTTTTTGTTTTAAGATACTCTGCCGCTTCTTCGGTTAGATAGGCCCAATTAGTATTAGAGTATTGTCGCGATTTTTTCTCGGTAGTATTTGGCATTGTACGAATCACTAAAGCTTGTGGCATTTTTCGCTTTAATAAGTACTGTATTTGCTGCTTCCCTATAACATAATCTTCACCCTGTAATTCGGGAGCTACCGTAATAAGTTCCGCTACAAAAAAGAACCGTTTTAAACATTTATTAATGCTGTATACTTTTTCGGTAATATGTCCAACACATTCGGTATGCGTACCGTGTGCGTGCGGATTAAAATTTATATTATTAAAATTAATTGACGCTCCTTTTTTTACGCTCGCTACCCAATCGTCTATCACAACAGGTTGGATTTCTGGAGGCCCAACATACCACGCATTAGCATTGCTTTTAGAGGCACGCAGTGGCATTGAAATATCTAGGGGTTTGTTTAAATCGACTTTATACTTTTTACTATTTACTTGAATTGTTGCGTTCACTATACATTAATTTTAAATAAATCTGAAGCGATACCATCACTTAAAAATTTACCTTTTTTGGTTACTTTTAATTTTTCGTTTTCAATATACAATAATTGTTCTTTTATATGCTTCTCACTCTGTTTTAAAAGATAGGATTCAAAATCTGAACCAAAATCTGTTCTAATTTTCTCTAAAGACACGCCCCAAGTAGTGCGCAATCCTGTCATTACATACTCGTTATATTTATCGGTTGTGCTAAGTACTTCAATTTCTTGTGGCAATCTATTTTCTGCAATAGCGGCGATGTATTTTGTATTGTTTTTAATATTCCAACTGCGCTGCTCTCCATTAAAAGAATGTGCCGAAGGACCTATACCTATATAGCTTTTCCCTTGCCAATAGGCAGAATTATTACGACTAAAATAGCCGGGTTTACCAAAATTAGATAATTCGTAATGTACAAAACCTTCAGTTTCAAGTTTATCAATTAAAATAAAAAACTGCTGTTGCGCCATATCGTCATCGACATTCTCAATAACACCCTTTTTTATAAAATTAGCCAAAGCCGTTTTCGGCTCGACCGTTAACGCATAACTAGAAATATGATTAACGCCAAAAGCTAATGCCTGCTCAATATTAGCCTCCCATTGCGCATTGCTCGCCCCTGGAACACCATAAATTAAATCCAACGAAATATTATCGAAATGCTGGGTAGCAAACGTTAAGGAATCGATAGCCTCTTGGGCATTATGCGCACGATTCATCAGTTTTAAATCGGCTTCAAAAAATGATTGTATTCCAATACTCAATCGGTTAATAGGTGTTACTTTTAATTCTAAGATTCGTGTAGGCGTTAAATCGTCAGGATTGGCTTCAAGTGTAATTTCAGGATCTGCAACTACCGAATAATTATTGTAAACGGCAGCAATAATAGTTTCAATCTCTTCATTTGTTAGTAACGATGGTGTACCACCACCAAAATAAATGGTTTCCACAGGCTTAGAATCCATTTCAGTCTTTCTCATTGCGATTTCTTGTGCTAAAGCCTTAACGAGTTCGTCCTTTTTTTTCATAGACGTCGAAAAATGAAAATCACAGTAGTGACAAGCCTGCTTGCAAAAGGGAATATGAATATAAATACCCAACATAATACTATTTGTGTTGTGCTTCACCCAAAGATTTTCTCTTTAGTGACGCTTTGATTACAGACCAAAAAAGACTGTTATTTTAATTGTTTCTGAAGTTACTTAGCTAAAACTATTTTTTTACCCGCTTTTCATTCTGCTTAACAAAAGCACTCCATCCGGTATAACTTTTACCTATTTCTACGCGACCTTGATTATAAAAATGACAAACAGCTGCGGCTAAACCGTCCATTGAATCTAAGTTTTTAGGCAATGTTTTTAATCCTAACATACCTTGTAACATTTTCGCTACTTGTTCTTTACTGGCATTTCCGTTCCCGGTAATTGCCATTTTAATTTTCTTGGGCGCATACTCGGTAATTGGCACTTCTCTGGATAATCCTGCTGCCATAGCAACTCCTTGAGCGCGACCTAACTTAAGCATACTCTGTACGTTTTTACCAAAAAAAGGAGCCTCGATAGCAATTTCATCAGGATGATGGGTGTCGATTAACTCAATAGTACGCTCGAAAATCAGTTTTAATTTTAAATAATGATCGTCGTATTTTTTTAAATCCAATTCATTAAGCTGAAGGAATTGCATTTTCTTATTTACAACTTTTATAAGTCCGAAACCCATAATAGTTGTTCCGGGATCGATGCCTAAAATAATTTTTTCTTCTGCCATTTAATTACACGTTCTACAACCGCTTAATGCGATCGACACACCAACTGTTACGGTTAATAAATTACCATTAAATGAGCCATAGCCGCTTAGTTCTGGCTCAAAATCGTTGGCAAAACCTTTAATATAACTGCCATCTAAGTATAAGGACAAGGTTTTATCTAGATTATAATGAAACTCTAAGCCGGCCATTGCATTTAAGAAAGACACGTTATTATCGCCGTAAACATCCAACGGTTTCACGATAGAATAACCGGGCCCAATATGCCCTACAACAGCCATTCTTAATGGTAAAAACTGTAGATGAGCTGTTGCGTCGTAAACAAATTGTGCGTTTATCCTGGTGTAATTCACTTTAAAGTCTGGCGAATTATCAGCGTTTGTAAATCGGTTGTAGCCCAAATCTAATTTCGCTCCCATTTTGGAGTTAAACATCGTTTGAACACCAAGATTAATGGTTGGAAAATTTATAGTGTTTCCTTCAAAATTAGAGACAAAACCACTTTGCGACGGACTGTTAACTCCAACTGCCAAAAGCGCTCTCCATTTGCTAGTGTCCTCTTGAGCGAAAATGGTTGTCGCACTCAATAAGAACACGATTATAAAACAATAGCTTGTATTGGACGTCTTCATTGTATAATTTTTAGTTTATTTTGCAAGCGTTAAAATTGGGCGATTTTTTTAAAATCCATTTTTAAATAAAATGCATAAAGCCACATCCTACAAAGCTAAACAATTCTTTTTTGTACTCATTAAATTGAGTTTAGTACTTGGTGCTTTTTATTTCATTTATTACAAACTAACACAAAATGAAGATTTAGATCTTAATTTGTTTTTAGATATCCTAATTACTAGCAAGCAGTTTTCATTAGAAAATATAGCATTTTTAGTACTTTTAAGTAGTGTCAATTGGGTTTTAGAAATTAAAAAATGGGAAATATTGGTGGGCGGTTTGTCTAAAATTAATTTTAATAAAGCTTCTCAACAAACCTTAGGTGCATTAACAGCGTCTTTATTAACCCCTAATCGCATTGGTGATTACGGTGCAAAAGCTCTCTATTACCACCCTGAAGATCGTACAAAAATTATCCTATTAAACCTGTTTGGCAATACAATGCAAATGATTGTTACCCTAGTCTTTGGAAGCATAGGGTTTTTAATACTCGCTAAGGATTACGAACTTCCAATAAATTTAGAATATCTTCTTAATATAGTCCTCGCAGTTATTGTAGGCCTTATAATTCTGTATCGCGTGTCTACACACAACTTTTTTAAAAATAGTGTTATTAAGTTACACCAATTTGTATTGGTGCTAAAACGCCTATCGACCACTATTAAAAGAACAATCCTTCTGCTATCGGTATTGCGTTACCTTGTGTTTTCATTTCAATTTTACTTTATTATTATACTATTTGGTGTTGAGATCTCCTATATAGAGGCCATGATTTTTATATCTACAATGTACTTATTATCGTCTATTTTACCATCTATTTTAGTTTTCGATGTTGTGCTAAAAAGTAGTATAGCCGTGTACCTATTCGCACTAATTGATGTTGACCCACTATCTATATTAAGCACAACCACATTAATGTGGATCCTTAATTTTGTATTACCGAGTATAGTAGGTAGTTATTTTGTACTTAAATTTAAACCAGTAAAAACCAGATAAAATGATCCTACTTTTAGTTATTGTTACCGGTTTATATGTGACTTTAATAGTGGCGTTTTACTACGGTTTTAAAACTATTAAAAAATTTGATACTATAGAATCTCAATCTAGAACTCGTTTTTCTATTGTGATAGCTTTTAGAAATGAAGCTGATAACCTAACAGATTTACTAACCAGTTTAAGCCAATTAAAATATCCTCTAGATAGTTTTGAAATTATTTTTGTTGACGATGCTTCGGAAGATGGCTCGGCGCAATTAATCCATAAACACCTCACACAGTATCCCGCTTTAGAATATTCGATTTTAAATAACAAGCGCATTTCAAATTCACCGAAAAAAGATGCCATTACCACTGCTATAAATACAGCCAAAAATGAGTGGATTATTACTACCGATGCCGATTGTATTGTGCACAATTTATGGCTGAATAGTATTGATAGTTACATTCAAAATAATGACTGTAATATAATTGCTGCACCTGTGGCTTACTATGAAATCGATTCGTTATTAAAACGCTTTCAATTTTTAGATTTTTTAAGCCTAATGGGCGCTACTATTGGTGGTTTTGGTATTAAAAAACCATTTATGTGCAACGGTGCTAATTTTGCTTACAGAAAGGAAACTTTTCTAAAACTTCAAGGTTTTAAAGGAAATAATAATATTGCTAGTGGTGACGATATTTTCTTACTCGAAAAAGCAGTCAGTGATGCACCAGATATGGTGCACTATTTAAAGAGTAAACACGCAATTGTCTACACAAAACCGCAGTCTAATTTTAATGCATTAGTACAACAGCGTAAACGTTGGGCAGCGAAAACATCACAATATTCTTCAAGTTTCGGGAAATTTGTAGGGCTTGCAGTATTCGCTATGAATTTAATTTTAATGTTAGGAATCCTTTTGGTGGTCACAGCGATTCTGCCATTAAAGATACTAATCAGTATTTTTGTAATTAAAACGATTATCGACAGTATTCTACTTTTTAAAACGTGTCGTTTTTTTAATTCTAAATTTTCTATCCCTTTTTATATTGGATCCAGTATTTTTTATCCGTTTTTCACCGTTTACATTGCAATTACGGCTCTATTTTCTAATTATAATTGGAAAGGACGCCAATTTAAGGCGTAATGATGCTTTCTAGAATTCTACCTATAACAAATACTCTATTCGTTCACAGATAAAATAAGGGGTAACGTAAAGGTCGTTTTTACTGGCTGATCTCTCTTTATTGCAGGATAAATTTCGGGAAGCGTTTCTAAACTTTCTTGTAACACTTTTTTTAAAGAAGGGATTTCGAGTGTTGTTAACGAATCTACCTTGATATCATTTAACGATAACACCCCTTTTTCAGAAATTGTAAATCCTAAAACTACGGTATCATTAATGTTTTGCGTCACTACAAAGCGTTGCTCTAAAAATGTATTAGCAATATGAGAAGCCAACGTATTTTCAAAACATTCTTTTCTATCCTCTTTTACGGTTAAAGACTCGCAAGACGCGAAAGCAGGGTAAGCATCCACTGTATTCCAATTGAATGTTTTTAGCTCTTCATTTAAAATATCTTCTGAAGCTATTTTTTCAGCTTCAAAATATTTACACGAATAAACGCTGACCAATAGTAAAAAAACGAGTGCTTTTTTCATAATCTAAACTGAATGTGAAAAGTACAATTTATTATCGTAAAAATAAAAAACCGAAGACAGTGGTTATGTTTTATTTGATAAGGCCAGTTTTCTCATTCAAATATATTCTACCCTTAATAAACTCTGTAACAAAAACAGTATGCACTCGTCTAACAATAAACGCTATATGGATTTATTTTTTATTTGTGTCGGATTTCTTTTTATACTTATTGGTATTGTAGGAAGTCTTTTACCTGTGCTTCCAGGG
>JAGPVI010000107.1 GCA_018067115.1 Bizionia sp.
TTACCAATATAACACTATACAACTATGAAAATTTTAATAGTAGATGACGAACGCGATGTAGAAACATTATTCCGTCAAAAATTCAGAAAAGAAATAAGAAGTAAAACACTGCATTTAAATTTTGCTTTCTCAGGACAAGAAGCTCTAGAATTTCTAGAACATCAAGAACCACCAAAAGTGGTGTATGTGTTTTCGGATATCAATATGCCAGGAATGACAGGTTTAGAATTGTTAGAGAGGATTAAACAAAAATTTCCAAAAATTAGTGTCTCTATGATTTCTGCTTATGGGGATGCCCAAAACTATAATAAAGCAATGAATAGTGGTGCTAAAGAATTTTTTACAAAACCCATTAATTTTGAGTCGTTACGTAAAGAAATTGAATCACTAATAGAGTAAAGAAAACGTATAAAAGTTATACCTTAATACTATAAACATCATACTATGGGAAACATACTAGTCGTCGATGATGAACCTGACTTAGAGGTTTTAATTAAGCAGAAATTCAGAAAGCAAATTCGTGAGAAAGAATATATTTTTTATTTCGCCGAAAATGGAAAAGAAGCGCTTAAAAGACTAATAGAACATCCAGAAGTTGATATCGTGTTAAGCGATATTAATATGCCTGAAATGGATGGGCTAACGCTATTGACTAAACTGAACGAAACCAGACCACTTATTAAATCGGTTATTGTTTCTGCCTATGGTGATATGGAAAATATAAGAACAGCAATGAATAGGGGGGCATTCGATTTTATTACAAAACCCATTAATTTTGAGGATTTGACATTAACTATGGAAAAGACTCTAAAACATGCACAGCAAATTAAAGAGACCCTTAAAGCTATTAAAGAAAATAATATTCTAAAAATGTATGTAGATGAAAACGTACTCAACTTTATGGGCAATAAAGAATTTGAATCTACTTTAATGGCTAGTGAAACCATTGAAGCCACTGTAGTTTTTATTGATATATGTGGTTTTACTAAAATTAGCGAAAACACTGAAGCCGATACCGTAGTAAAACTAATAAACAACTATTTTGACGAAATGGTAAAGGAAATCATAGAGCAAAAAGGTCATATTGACAAATTTATTGGTGATGCTATTATGGCTGTTTTTAAAGGGGAGTATCATTTAGACAGAGCGATTGATGCTGCACTTGCCGTTTGCGAAAAAATAAACAACTTACCTGCCTTAGAAGGAAATTTAGGATACAAACCCAAAGTTTCTATAGGCATTAAAAGCGGTGAAATGGTTTCAGGAAATATTGGATCTGTAAGTCTTAAACGCTTAGATTACACCGTAATTGGAGACACTGTAAATACGGCTGCGCGATTACAAGATGCAGCTAGAGAGAATCAGATAATTATTTCAGAAGATTGCTATCAAAAAGTAAAAGAATCCTTTAAATGTGAAAAAGTGGGCAATATTATGGTTAAGAATAAAACCAATCCGCTTACTATTTATAAAGTGATTGAATGAAGAGGAGTCTGAAGTTAAAAGGAATTGTATTATATTTTAACTTACGCCTTTTAATCTTCTAACAATTAAACATCAAAATTATGGAAGACTCAAAACCGTTAATAAAACCGATATCAAGAAAAAAGAAGCCAAAAGATCACACAGAAGAGTTAGTTGATCATTATTGGGGCACCATTAATTATTTGACGAACTTAATAAAAGCATCCGAAATAAAAGCAGGTTTAATATTATCTTTCTACGGTATACTACTAAATTTCATTTATCAAGGGGCTACAAATATTGCTAATTCATTAGACAAAAATACCATTTTATATATATTAATTAGCGCCTGGGTCTTTTGTACTTCGGCCTCCATATTTTTTTGTATACGCTGTTTTATGCCAAAAATTGAAGGTAAATTTAATAAGAATATGTTTTTCTTTAAGGATATCATTTCAAAATTTGGCACTGTTGAGGAGTTTTCAAAAACCTTTTTAAAAAAGAGTAAAAATGAAGAGAGTCTTTTTCTTCAGTTGGGAGAACAAATTTATATTCTATCAAAAATTTCAGCTTGGAAATTTAAAAATGTTAGACGTGCCATAAGTCTTTTAGCTTTAGGACTTCTAATTTTATTTATTACAGGTATATTCCATTTTATTTTTATACTCAACTAGTTAAACGCAACCCCAATAAACAACACGTTATTCCTAGCGTTTATAATACTTTTATTACCCCAAAACACTTCACAAAGCCAAACCTTGGCACCAAAATCTAAAAATAACAACAGATGTTTTCCAAAGCCTAAGACGACTACTTTTATATAAATGAACGCCAAAAAAGAGATAATTAAGAATAAGAAACGAAATTACAACACAACACCCTTACTCACTTTTACACTATAATCTATAGTGAATGCCGTAAAATAAATATACTATTTTCTAAGGTTTTAGATAAAACACCTTTTTATTATAATGTTGTTAAAGCCGTTTCGCTCACTAGAAACAGCTTTTTTTTTAATAATAGATTTACCACACTTCAAACAAATCGAGCCCTATATAATCTATAGTTAACTGCATCCAATTAAAAGGTGTTTTTATAATAGATACTTTTTCACCGCCTATCGCTTCCAAATTTAAATCTTCTCTATTTTCGTTTAGGGCATAACCGTATTGTTCGTAATAGCTGTATTCTTTTAACAGTCCCTCGAGCGATTCTTGTATTCCAGCATCAAACCGATCCCCATACTCTAAATAACGAATGCCATGAATTAAAATCTTTTCTGGAGCTTTTTCTAAAGGATTTTCAATTACCATATAAATCTCAATGCCTTTATCATGATCTGGCGACGATTTAAATCTGGCTCCCTTCCCTCCTAGTTCAATTGCATTTCCAGAATCGAGATAACGTTGCAAATCTATCCGCGCCTGCGCATCGCTTGTTTGCTCTTTACCCAAGCCTTGGTATAACACTTCCAAAACGCTAAAATAATGGTTAAATGCAGCCGCCCTCGCCGCAAGCGGAGACCCATTTTTAAATATAGTGTTTGTTTCTGCAACATCGAAAAACGTGGGTATCGCGTCTTGAAATTCATCGTGAACATCCGGCACGTCTCTTCTCCAATATTTGGTTTCTACCTGATAATATATATTTGTATTCATATATAGCCTTATTTGTTTTTTATTAAATCTGAAGCTTTATTACAACCATTCCATTACATCTTTCAATAAAATGGTGCTACTATTTAAATATGTTTTGCTACTATTTTCATCTGTTAGTTCTTTTCTATTTATACAAAATCTTTTTAGTAGATGCTCTATAAACACATCTATATTTTTAATATAATGTTCCGATTGTGGAATTTTAGAAGCTTGTATTAATTGCACGAAACGAAAGGTGGTTTGCAAAAAATGAAAGCCCATATTTAACCCAGGCTCTTCACATTTGTAATCAATTCCCTTGCTTATGTTGTTGGGGGTTGTAGCCTTTTTGTTAATACCATTAAAAACTAGAACCCTAAACAATTTCTGGTCATTTAACTGCGTATTGATAGACAAGAGCTGAGGTCTGTTTCTTACTGTTCGTGTAAAAGAACCTCTATTATATACATTTTCTGAAAACTCATAGAGCGCATGTAAAAGTAGAGATAGTAGTATTAAAGCATTTCCCCCATCTACAACCTCCAATTGGTTTTCCCCTCGTGGTCTTACTAATATCGATTCTAATATACTTTCCACTTGTATTGACTCGTCACTTAGTTTTACTTGATTATTAGTATTAACCGATAAAATCTGTTCCCATAACTTATCAATTTTATCTTTATTATAGGTATAATTGTCACCGTAAATGGGAAGCACATAGCGGGTATTGCCATTAAAAACAGATTTTAGTTGTAATGATTTTATCTCGCACAAATGATTTGCAGTAGCACACACAGAAGCATATTTTTCACTTCTTAGGGCTAAAAAACCGTAAAGAAAACTCCTATATTTTAATAGCCCAATTCGTAAGCCATCTAACATTCTTGTATTTACATTAACTTTATGTCTAATTTCTCTTTGCTCCATTTTTTCTAGAACGTTTAAAATTAGTGTTTGAACACCCTCGTTATTGTCACAAAGAATTTCATTTTCTATAGCATCGAATACATCTCCATTTTCGTCATTAAAAACAGTGTGTTTATTCAGTTTTCTTAGTTGAGAATCGTAGAAAGTAGCCTTAAAACTCAGTTTTGAGTATTCTGATTTTAACCATTCATTAAATTCATATTGTAGTAAATAATCGTTTTTCATAATAGCTGTTTTAGTGATTAAAAACACAAATATCACCACTCACTCCGCCATTTGGCAGCGGACTAAAAAAATATTTATAAAATCTATATTAAAAGTATATCATTCCTATTGTTTTAAACTATGTTGTTCTATTTTTGAAATAAACATACACTATGTCTAACTACAAAATACTAAAGAGATTAAATTGTATTGTACTTATATTAGACTCCAACCCAGGTCTCAATAAAATGCAAATTTTAGAACGTTTACAATATGATTATGCCCTGGATGTCGCAGTACGTACTTTTGAAAGCGACAAGCGCAACTTAGAAGTGCACTTTGGTATAACAATAGCATATAATCATTCTACCCGCGGCTATCATATAGAAGAGAATGAAGACACCTTAAATAGTTTTTTTAAATTTGCAAAATTCGCATCTATGGCAGAGGTCTATGAAAGTGGCATTAAAGATTACAAAGCCTTTACTAAATGGATAATTCCAGAAGACAATTCTAGTTTTAGCGGTGTACAACATTTCCAAGAGTTAATTCATGCCATCTCCTTAAAACGAGACATCTCTTTTCTTAAGGAAAATTATTATGAAGGTACAAGTAAGAAATACACCGTTTCTCCTTTATGTCTTAAAGAATATTCTAGCCGCTGGTATTTAATCGCTGTAGCAGAAGGTGAAAAACACATAAGAAATTTTGGCATTGACAGACTTTCGCAAATTGAGATTAAAACCACTAAAGCGCTAAAAATTGAAGACTTCCAAGACCAACTAAAGCATTACAATGATGTGG
>JAGPVI010000115.1 GCA_018067115.1 Bizionia sp.
TATTTAAAATAATTCTAAATAAACTTGCATAGTAGGTCTATCCCTTTTACTTTTGTGGACTCAAAATATAATTATTTATAACAAGTCTAAATAAAGATAGTAAAAATGAAACGAGTAGTTTTAGGATTAACAGTAGTAACAGCAATGGCATTTAACGCGTGTAGTAGTGATAATGATGTTGCATTATCAATACCTCAAGAACCTGGAATAGAACAACCAACCTCTTACGAGTTTACGCGCGATGGCGAATCTACAGTGAGCTTTGGCGGACAAACAACACGAATTGCAATGGCGACCGAGTTGGTTTCTGCTTTAAAAGTAAGTACAACTACCGAAACGGAATTAAACAATATGTTTGCTCACGTTGAAGGAAATATAGATTTTACGGATGCAGATCTTAATGCATCAGGGAAAAATATTCGCAGTAAAGTAGCGGCGTCTAAAGATTACTTCTCGGCAAATACAACAGGTTCTAACGCTATTAAAGCAGAGTTTGATGCGTGGATCTCAGAACAAGCAACAACAGTATTTCCTAATTGGGCAGTAGAAGCAACAGCAGGTACAGCTGGATTTAAACAAGAAGCTGGCGGAGGTTCTATACGTTATGTAAATGGTAAAGGATTAGAATTAAATCAAGCAGTAGCCAAAGGATTAATTGGTGGGTTAATGGCCGATCAAATATTAAATAATTATTTAAGCATTACTGTTTTAGATGAAAGTGATAATAGAGTAAATAATACAAACAAAGTTGTAGAAAGTGGTAAAACATACACAACTATGGAGCATAAATGGGATGAAGCTTTTGGTTACTTATATGGTGCAGAAGCGAACCCTGCTTATCCAACGTTAACAGGAGATTCATTCTTAAATAACTATTTAGGAAAAGTAGATGAGGATGGTGATTTCGCCGGAATTGCAAATACAGTTTTTAATGCTTTTGCTTTAGGTAGAGCAGCAATTATTGCTAACGATTATGATTTAAGAGATGAGCAAATAGCAATTTTGAGAGAACAGATTTCTAAAGTCATTGCTATTCGCGCAGTACACTATTTACAAGGTGGTAAAAATGCGTTAGCGACAGGCGATATGGCAAAAACCTTTCACCAATTATCTGAAGGATTTGGTTTTATCTATAGCTTACAATTTACAAGAGAACCAGACACAGATTCTCCTTATGTTTTCGATACAGAGGTTAATGATTTTACTACTCAGTTGCTACAAGGTAACGGTTTCTGGGAGGTAACGCCAGCAACGTTAAATACGATGTCTGAAGACATAGCTACGAGATTCGGGTTTACGGTTCAACAAGCATTATAAGAGTACAATCTAAAAAGCAGATGTTTTAATAAAGCATCTGCTTCTTAGATTATTCATAAAAAACAAAAAGGCTTTTAGGGTTTAATAAATGAGATACTTAGGTATTTAGTATCTTTGCAAAGCTTTTTAAAAATAAATATAAAAAGGATGATTAAAAAAGTTATTTCTATTGTAGTGTTAGCATTGGTTATCGTAGCGTGTAGCTCTTCAGACGACAGTAATACTAATACAGCCGCTTCCGATAATTTTGATAGACAAGCAATGCTTACACATTGGGCAGATACTATTATTATCCCTGTTTTAGACGGTCTTAATTCAGAATTAGAACTTTTAATACAAGCAAAGAACACGTTTGTCGCAACACCTAATCAAGCTAATTTAGATAGTCTTAGAATGGCTTGGTTATCGGCTTACAAAGTATGGCAATATGCCGAAATGTTTAATATTGGTAAAGCCGATGAGATAGGGTATTACAAACAAATGAATATCTATCCTACAAATGTAACCTTAATCGAAAGTAATATTTCAAATGGATCTTACGATTTAGGTAATAGTGGTAATAATGCAGCGGTAGGATTTCCTGCTTTAGATTATTTATTATTTGGACTAGCGACTACAGATGCTGATATTGTTGCTATATATTCTACGAGTGTAAATGCAAGTAATTATACTACGTATCTATCGGATGTTGTAGAAAAAATGAAAACATTAACGCAAACGGTGGTTACAAGTTGGGATTCTGGTTACCGCAATGATTTTATAAGTAGATCGGGTAACACAGCAACAAGTGGCGTTAACGAAACAGTAAACGACTATATTAATTATTACGAACGCGGTTTACGATCTCTAAAATTTGGAACTCCTGCTGGTGTGTTTTCTAATAGCCCGTTGCCAGAAAAGGTAGAAGGGTATTACTCTAAAATATATTCTAAAGAATTAGCAGCTGAAGCCTTAAACGCAGTTCAAGAGTTTTTTATAGGAGAGGCTTACAATACTACTGTTACTGGCCCAAGTTTAAAAGCGTATTTGGAGTATTTAAACAAAGCAGATATTTCATCATCTATTTTAACACAATACAACCAAGCGCGAA
Source organism: Bizionia sp. (assembly GCA_018067115.1). Lineage (GTDB taxonomy): Bacteria > Bacteroidota > Bacteroidia > Flavobacteriales > Flavobacteriaceae > Bizionia. The sequence goes on from JAGPVI010000115.1 coordinate 2,408, forward strand.
CGCGAATGCTAGTGCTTAATTCTAATTTTAATCAGCAAATACAAGACGATAATAACAAAATGACGCAAGTTTACGACGCGTTGCAAGTAGGTGTTGTCTTATTAAAAGTCGATATGATTCAAGCTATGCAAATTAATATAGATGCAGATTACGTTGATAATGATGGCGATTAATACGCTATAAAATATAGTACTAAAAGATTCTCTAATTGATTTTGGAGAATCTTTTTTTTTTACAAATTTTGTCTAATGATAGCAACATTAAAAACATACTTTAAATCGCAAACTAATGCAGCTCCTTTGGCTGTATTTAGAATGCTATTTGGTATAATGATGTTGTATAGCATTGTACGATTTTGGTATCATGGGTGGATAAACACGCTGTACATTGAGCCACAATTTCACTTCTCTTATTATGGGTTCGAGTGGATTCAACCCCTAGGTATTTACACCAATCTTCTTTTTATAATAGCTGGAGTCTCTGCGTTGTTTGTCGCTTTGGGTTATAAATACAGGATTGCAATCTGTGTGTTCTTTTTAAGTTTTACTTACATCGAGTTAATGGATAAAACTACGTATTTAAATCATTACTATTTTATAAGTGTACTCAGCTTTTTAATGATTTTTTTACCAGCTAATGCTTCATTCTCTTTAGATACTTACAACAGAAAAGTGACGTTTGCCACGGTACCAAAATGGACTATCGATAGTGTAAAGCTTTTACTAGGAATTGTTTATTTTTATGCGGGTTTGGCTAAAATAAACTCCGATTGGTTGTTTAAAGCCATGCCTTTAAAAATTTGGTTACCGTCTAATTACGATATGCCTATTTTAGGAAGTAACCTAATGCAACAAGACTGGTTTCATTTTACAATGAGCTGGAGTGGCATGTTGTACGATTTATGTATTCCGTTTTTATTACTCTATAAAAGAACACGTGGTTTTGCATTTTTATTAGTAGTTGTTTTTCATGTGTTTACGCGCGTGTTATTCCCCATTGGAATGTTTCCTTTTATAATGATTTTAGCCACTTTAATTTTCTTCGACGCATCACTTCATCTTAAAATAATAGGCATTTTAAAACGTGTATTTAAACGTTTCGGGTTTTCAAAGGAAGTCTCTTTAAGTGCGCACTATAATTACCCAAAATCTAAACGATTTATTTTGCCTGTATTGGCTTTATTTTTCGCTATTCAATTACTTTTGCCTTTTCGCTATGCGTTGTATCCCGGCGAATTGTTTTGGACGGAAGAAGGCTACCGGTTTTCGTGGCGTGTCATGCTTATGGAGAAATCTGGCTATACCACCTTTAAAATTGTAGACCGAGAAAGCGGAGACACTTTTATAGTAAATAACGCAGATTTCCTTTCTTCATTTCAAGAAAAAGAAATGAGTGCTCAGCCCGATTTTATATTGGAGTATGCACATTATTTGGGCGACCATTTTACAAGTCAGGGACACAAAAATGTGCAAGTATTTGCAGAAAGCTATGTGGCTTTAAACGGAAGAAGGAGTCAGCCATTTATAAACAAAACGGTCGATTTATATCAAGAAAAAGAATCATTTAAACATAAAACGTGGATTTTACCATTTAACGATGAGATTAAAGGACTTTAAATTATTAGCAATTACCCTATTATTAAGTAGTTATGCTTTGGCGCAACACACTATTTCTGGAACGGTTATCCATTCTGATACAGGAGAAGGTATTGCCCATGTGCAAATTTATAATAAAGCAAAAGGGCAGCTAACAGAAACTAATGCCGACGGGTCTTACACGTTTCAAACCGACAGACCGCAATTGCAATTAGTGTTTTTTTCTTACGATTTTCAAGTTGAAGAACGACTTGTTTCAACTGAAAATAGTACACAAATAAACATCAGTTTAAAACCTTTGGGCGTTACACTTTCTGAAGTTGAAATCTCAGCGCGAAAAGAAAAGGTGTTCGAGTTATCGCGTTTAAAAGACGTGGAAGGCACTTCTATTTTTGCAGGTAAAAAAACCGAAGTAGTTTTAGTAGATCAGTCTATGGCTAATTTAGCTAGTAACAACGCGAGACAAATTTTTAGTCAGGTGGTGGGATTAAATATTTACCAAAATGACGATGCTGGTTTACAGTTAAATATTGGAGGTCGCGGATTAGATCCTAATAGAACGGCCAATTTTAATACACGCCAGAATGGGTACGATATTAGTGCCGATGTTTTAGGATACCCAGAAAGTTATTACACGCCAGCGAGCGAAGGTATTAAAGAAATTCAAGTGGTTCGTGGAGCTGCGTCGTTGCAGTATGGGACACAATTTGGAGGGTTAATTAACTTTAAAATGAAAACTCCAAACCCCAACAAACCATTCGAGCTTATTACCAGAAATACCGTGGGTAGTTATGGTTTGTATACCAATTTTACGAGTGTAAGTGGTACCAAAGATAAATTGAGTTATTACAGCTATTTTAATTACAAAAAGGGAGATGGATTTAGAGCGAATTCAGAATTCGAATCTAAAAACGTGTTTGCTCATATGGGATATCAGTTTAACGATAAAACCTCTTTAACCGGTGAGCTTACGTATTTAAGGTATCTCGCGCAACAAGGTGGTGGGTTGTCTGATAATATGTTTTATGCCGATCCTTACCAGAGTAATAGATCACGAAACTGGTTCCAGGTAGATTGGTTATTATACAACTTGAAATTTGCCCATCAGTTTTCAGAAAAAACCAATTTTACGTTTAACTTTTTCGGATTGAATGCTTCCAGAAACGCTTTAGGCTACAGAAGTAATCGTGTAGATCAAGCAGATCCTTTAAAAGAACGCGATTTAATAAAAGGAGATTTTAAAAACTTAGGTTTCGAGACGCGCTTGTTAAGTAAATACAAAGTGTTAGATAGAGATGCTACTTTTTTAATTGGCGCAAAGTTATATAATGCTAACAACGCACAACAACAGGGGCCAGGGAGTGATGGTTATGGTGCCGATTTTAATTTTTATAACGATCAGTTTTCAGAGTATAGAAGTCAGTCACAATTCGATTTACCAAACTTTAATATTTCTGTATTTGGAGAAAATATTCTCTATCTCAATGATAAGGTTTCAATTACTCCAGGCTTTCGTTTCGAACATATTAGAACGCAAAGCGAAGGGTTTTATAAAGACATTAGGTTAGACGGTGCTGGTAATGTTATTTTTGACGAAACGCGTCAGGATAATCAGGATTTTAATCGCTCATTTATATTGTTTGGAATTGGTGGTAGTTATAAGCCAACTGCAGCAGTAGAAGTGTACGGTAACATCTCTCAGAATTATAGATCGGTAACGTTTTCTGATATAAATATTGTAAACCCAACGTTTAGAATTAATCCAGATATTACAGATGAAGAAGGGTTTACAGCCGATTTAGGTTTAAGAGGTTCTTTTAAAAATATCGTGTCTTACGATGTGGGTGTTTTTGGTTTGTTTTACAACGGAAGAATTGGTGTTGTTACAAAAAAAGAATCTAA
>JAGPVI010000137.1 GCA_018067115.1 Bizionia sp.
CCATTAACGGCCCCAGTAAACGGTTCCATACTCCAAAATTAGCTTCTCCAGCAAGACGTGGAAAATGCTGAACAGGGACTTGTTTAATTCGTCCTTTTTGCAATAATATCATTGCGGGTAGAAAGCGATGTAGACCTTTAAACATAGGAATACGTTTGGCGTAATCGGTTTTAATTACTTTTAAAGGGCAACCCGTATCGTCCATACCGTCGCTTGTAAAACTACGTCTTATGCCATTAGCAATAGTAGACGACATATTTTTTACAAAACTGTCTTTTCTATTCTCACGGACCCCAGTGACCAGATCGTTTTCGCCAATATGTGCTAATAATAAATTAAAATCGTCGGGCGCGGTTTGCAAATCAGAGTCTATATAGCCCACCAAAGGAGTTTCGGTATAATCGAAACCAGCCTTAATAGCAGCACTTAGTCCGCGATTTTCTTGAAATGAAATAAAAGAAAACTCAGGATTTCTTGCGGCGATAAGTTCTATAAGCTCTTGGCTTTTGTCTTTCGAACCATCGTTTACAAATAGTATCTTCGTTTTTTTTGATGCTTTTTTTGTGTACGCTAGTAATTCGGTTTCAACGCGCAATAAATTATCTTCCTCGTTGTAAACCGGCACAACTATTGTAAAATCGTAGTTCATAAATAAGTATTAATACTGCAAATGTATTGTTTTTTTAAGAATTGAAAATGAGTATGAAATAAAATATGTTTCTTTGTACTACGATATTGAAATTTATGAGAATATTAGTAACAGGAGCTGCAGGATTTATTGGTTCGCATACGTGCGAAAGACTTCAGGAAATGGGGCACGATGTCATTGGTTTAGATAACTTTAATCCCTATTACAGTTTAGAATTAAAGGAGTTGAACGAAAGGGCTTTGCGTAAGAAAGGGATTACTGTAATAAAAGGTGATTTACGTACAGATGATTTAAGTGTCATTTTACCACACGATATTAATTATATTTTTCATTTTGCTGCACAACCCGGTATTTCGGCTTCGTCCACATTCGAAGATTATTTTACCAATAATATTCTAGCTACAAAGCAATTAATCGATTATGCGTCTCAGCTTAAAAATTTAGAATTACTTGTAAATATTGGTACATCTTCTATCTACGGTTTGGAAGCAACCTTCCCAGAAGATGTCGCACCAAAACCAGCATCTCATTACGGTGTTACAAAGTTAGCAGCCGAGCAATTAGTACTTCAAAAAAGTAGAGAAAAGATATTTAAATCGTGTTCTCTACGTTTATATTCTGTTATCGGGCCACGAGAACGTCCAGAAAAAATGTACACCAAACTTATAGCTTGTGCATATAATGGTGATGCATTTCCGTTATATCAAGGCAGTGCAACCCACCTACGAAGCTTTACTTATGTTGGTGATATTGTTGACGGTATAGTAAGTGTTATTACAAATGAAACTGCTGTAGACGGTGAAATTATAAATTTAGGGACCGAAGTAGAGCATACCACTCAAGACGGGATCGATGCCGTAGAAAAAGTGATTGGCCAATCTATAGCTATTAATAAAGTCGCTGCGCGTGTAGGCGATCAATTAAGGACCAAAGCTAATATTGATAAAGCAAAACGTCTGTTAAATTATAGCCCTAAAACGACCTTGTTAGAGTCGGTGGAAAAGCAAGTGGAGTGGTACAAAAATAATTTCCTGTAATATAATATAAAGTTGAAGTATTATACCTTCAGTTTTAATAGATAATCGGCAGCCACAAAAGGTGTCGTTTTATTGTCTTCTATTAACTGCAGCTGTTTAGCGAGTTCTATCTTAACTTCAGTATTATTAAAAAAATCATTTTTAAGTTGTTCTTCAATGGTTTGAATGAGCCAAAATTTATTCTGTTCTCTTCTATTGTCATCAAAAAATTGGTTTTCTTTTGTTAGCGTAACGTAATCAGAAATAATCCCCCAAATTTTATCAATCCCTTCGTTGTTAATCGCACTACAAGTGGTTACTTTAGGTTGCCAGTTAGATGCTTTTTCGGGATACAAATGTAGGGCACGATTAAACTCTACTTTTGCTAATTTTGTGGCTTTTATATTCTCCCCATCTGCTTTATTAATGGCAATACTATCGGCCATTTCTATAATGCCGCGTTTTATACCTTGAAGTTCATCGCCGGCACCTGCTAATTTAAGGAGCAAAAAGAAATCTACCATACTGTGCACAGCGGTTTCACTTTGGCCAACACCAACGGTTTCAATAATTATAGAATCGAATCCAGCCGCTTCACATAGAATAATACTTTCTCGTGTTTTACGGGCAACACCACCTAAAGAGGTTCCTGATGCCGACGGACGAATAAAGGCATTTTTGTTTTTAACTAAGTCTTCCATTCTAGTTTTATCTCCTAGAATACTACCTTTAGTAATCGAACTACTGGGGTCTACCGCTAAGACAGCGACTTTTTTACCTAGAGTAGTAAGGTGCATTCCAAAAGATTCTATAAACGTACTTTTTCCAACCCCTGGAACTCCTGTAATTCCTATTCTTACAGAGGTGTTAGCGTGTGGTAAACACTGTTTTATTATAGCATTTGCTTTCTCTAAATGCTGCGGGTTTTTGCTCTCTATTAAGGTAATTGCTTGACTTAAAGCGGTAATGTTACCTTCTAAAATAGCAGACACTAGAGCGTCTACTGAGCGTTGTTTTTTTCTACTCGCTTTAATTTTAGATATGGCGAGGGCGTTGGTTGTTTCTGGTTGAGAAACGCCATCATTTTCTTTTAAAGCCGATTTTTTGGAGGGTGTCAAAACGAAAAGGGTTTAGTGCTATTTATTTTAAAGGTACGGCAACTTTTGTTGTGTCCCAAGCCAAGGTTAGAAACAAATGGTCTGTAGAGTTATCGAAAGCAATAGTAAATTGCTCTACTGTTGTATTTATTTTTTGAGGCTCGGCCGTAATAGATGCCACATCATAGTTAGGATCCCGCATCGCTTCCATGGTTTCACTTACACCCCAAGGATACATTTTAGAGTTGAAAATAACATTCCATGCCGTATCGTTTGGAATCGTCCAAAGCGTGTATTTTCCTGCAGGAAGTATTTTATTATCTATAGATAGGTTTTTATTAGTTTCGAACGTAGTGGCTTCGTTAGCTCCTGTTCTCCATACTTTATTGTAAGGAACCAATGCTCCAAAAACATCGCGGTTTCTTTTTGATGGACGGTTGTAAACCACTTTAAGTTCTATATCGTCTACTTCAAAAGCAACTGTTTTCTTGGGACTCAATGATTGGTTTAAAATGCCGTAGTTAAAGTAAGAATAGGAAAATACACCAGCTGCAACAACTAGTAGAACTAGGATAAACCATTTAAAAAAAGTGTTCATTACTTAAAGTATTTATTAAGGTATAAAGATACTTTAAAACCTATTTATTAATCGCTACAATGTTATAATTTAACATCTCATTAATAATTTAAATAAAAAGTTTGCAAATTTTAAGCATTAACTCTAAAAATTGGCCTAATTCTAAAATAAGAGACTATTTTAATAATTAAATAATAAATTTGTAGAACATCAAAACACACAAGATGAAGACAACATTAGTGGTATTGGCAGCAGGTTTGGGCTCCCGTTATGGCGGTTTTAAACAATTGGATGCTATTGGTCCTAACGCCCATTCTATAATGGACTACTCTCTGTTCGACGCCCTCAATGTAGGGTTTACATCCATTGTTTTGGTGGTTCAAGAGTCCATGATAGTAACACTTACCGAACGATATATTACTAAGCGACACTGGCCAATAACATTTGCAATTCAGAATGCAGATATTACTATAGACGATATTAAGTATAGTCGCCAGAAACCTTGGGGAACGGCACACGCCTTATGGTGTGCTAAGGATGTTGTTAATACTCCGTTTGTTTTAATTAATGCCGACGATTTTTATGGACGAGAATCCTTTCGCCTAGCTTATAATTATTTACAGAAAGACTTGGGAACTTGTGCAGTTTTATTTCCTATAGAAAAAACATTGAGTAGAAATGGCACTGTAAATAGGGCGGAAGCGACTATCGAAAACGGGTGGTTGCAAACTACGGTAGAGCGTGAAAAAATTAGAATGGAGGATGATACTATTGTGTATTCAACGGCCAAGGGAGAAAAAAAAGAGCTCGCTATACACACGTTAGTCTCTATGAATATGTGGGGCTTAACACCCGATATTTTCAATTTTATAGATAGCGATATTTCCGGATTTATTGAGCTCTGGAAACAGAATACTAACTTAGAATACCAATTACCTAGCGTGATTGATGCTATGATTCAGCACCGTTTAATGGAAGTGAAAGCTATCGCAACGCAAGCGCATTGGGTAGGTGTAACCTATAAAACCGATAAAGATATGGTGAAAAACCAGTTACAACAGTTACACGATTCTGGAATTTACGACAACTTATAATGAACGCGAGACTACATACTCTTCTTTTACATTATTTTAATGAGATTGTAATACTTACTGTCGAAACGCTACAAAGCGGACTAATAAACAGTACGTATAAATCTGAAACGTCTCAAGGAACATTTATTATCCAAAAAATAAATCAAGAGGTGTTTCCTAATATTGGAGAGCTACTCCATAATAAAACTAAGGTTGTTGCCTATTTACAAAACCATAATTTTCCAACTATTGAATTTTTAAAGACATTTAAAGATTCTTATTATGTGGATACCGAGGAGGGTATTTGGCAAGTATCAAGATATATTTCCTCTTGTGTACAACATAAAATTGATTCTCCAGAAATGGCTGCGCAGTTGGGAGGGTACTTGGCGCGATTTCATTCGGCGTTAACAGATTTTCCGGTTTCAGAATTAGAGATAACCATTCCCGATTTTCATAATACAGAAAAACGATTTAATGATTTGTGTGCGAGTAGTACATTTGCATCAAAAGAAAGACTTTTAAATGCGCATAAGGATATAGAATATATTAAAGAAAATTTCCAAAGTGTTCAATCTATTGCAGTAGCTATTCAGAAGAAAACAATTCCGGAGCGTGTGGTGCATAACGATACAAAAGTTAGTAATTTTTTATTTTCAGAAAATGGAGAACTCCTTACGATTATCGATTTCGATACCGTGATGCCTGGTAGTGTATTACATGATATTGGTGACGCCTTACGTACAGGGGCAAGTACAGCTCCCGAAGACGAACAGGATTTAACTAAAGTAGCCTTTAACGTAGCAATTTACACTGCTTTTATAACGGCTTATATAAAGGAAGGGCAATCGTTTTTAACACCCGAAGAGTTAAATGCTATCCATTTTAGCTTACCTCTAATTCTGTTAGAACAAGCTTGCCGTTTTTTGGAAGACTACCTAAGAAACGACACCTATTATGAGGTGCAATACGATACTCATAATTTAGTGCGAACACGAACACAATTGCATTTGTTTGAACACGTCAAACAATACCTCAATAAACAGTTTAATATTCTGTAAATTTAATACTTTAAAACAAGCACAATGAAACACTTACAATTACCAAAGGGCATATTCCTTTTACTAGTTTTAGCACTGACTGTATGGTCATGTAAAACGACAAATGAAGTAGTGGGCACGACTACTTCTACTATTTTAAAAACAACTGTTCCTGTGCGTCCTGCAGATCAAAAAGACGTGCTTAAACTCACAGCAGAACCAATTCCGGTAGTTCGCGTTGGGTTTATAGGTTTAGGGATGCGAGGTGCTGGAGCAGTAACGCGAATCACTAATATTCCAAATGTAGAGATTGTTGCTATTTGCGATATTATGGAAGACCGCACCGTAGCTGTAAACGCTGATTTAGAAAGTTTGGGACTGCCAAAAGCACAGGCTTTTTACGGTGCAGAGGGTTGGAGAGAACTTTCGGCTTTACCTAATTTAGATTTAATTTATATCGCTACCGATTGGAAGAACCACGCGAAAATGGGTGTTCAAGCAATGAAAGACGGTAAGCACGTTGCTATTGAAGTTCCAGGAGCCTTAACTATGGAGGAGATTTGGGAGTTAATAAACACGTCCGAACAAACTAGAAAACACTGCATGCAATTAGAAAATTGTGTGTACGATTTTTTTGAATTAACAAGCCTAAATATGGCTCAGCAAGGCCTATTTGGAGAAGTACTACACGCCGAAGGGTCTTACATTCATCAACTACAACCGTATTGGGGGGATTATTGGAATAACTGGCGTATGGATTATAACCGTGAGAATCGTGGCGATTTGTATGCAACACACGGTATGGGACCAGCCTGTTTGTCTTTAAACATTCACCGTGGTGATAAGATGAATTACTTGGTGTCTATGGATACAAAGGCAGTAGGAAACCCAGCGTATATTAAAGAAACAACAGGTGAAGTTGTTACCGATTTTAGAAATGGAGACCACACCATGACTATGATTAAAACCGAATTAGGAAAAACGATTCAGATTCAACATGATGTGACGTCTCCTCGTCCGTATTCTAGAATGTTTCAGTTAAGTGGAACGAAAGGGTATGCCAACAAATATCCGTTTGAAGGGTTTGCTTTAAATGCTGAGGATTTAGGAAGTGATATTGTAAAGCCAACAGATAAGTTTTCTACGCACCAATTTGCACCAGATCATATTAAAGAGGCTTTAATGCAAAAATATAAGCACCCTATTGTTAAGGATATCGAAGAGAAAGCCAAAGAAGTTGGTGGCCATGGCGGGATGGATTTTATTATGGATTACCGCTTAATGTACTGTCTTCAAAAAGGATTGCCTTTAGATATGGACGTTTATGATTTAGCAGAATGGTCATGCTTAGGACCTTTAACAGAGTTGTCTTTAGATAATAATTCTGCTCCAGTGGAAATTCCAGATTTTACTCGTGGTGGTTGGGATAAAATTGACGGCGTAGAATTTGCGCAAGAATAACCCATCGGCTTTAAAGGATATTGAATACTAAAAAAGACTATCAGAAATGATGGTCTTTTTTTTTGCTTTGTACAGTTTACTTTTTGACTATCGTCTCTTTAAAAAAGTGCTATTTTTTGCGTTTCTTTTTTTTACATTTGGGTCTTATAATTTTAATATGACAGGTACCACCTTTTCTACGTTTTTAGCTGAAATAGCTCACGATCGTATTTTTGTAATAGATGCTTCGATTGAGAAGTCTCATTATATGCCGATTGATTTATCTGAAACGAATACCGATTTAAAGCACTTTGATATAACTTGTGCCACAGCTTGGCAAGAGTATATTTCAAGCACTCTTAGTTCTCAAAATAAACAGGTTGCTTATGGTGGCTATTTAGAACAACGCAGTATTTATTCCCGAAGTGATTACTTCAATACACAACAACCGGAATCGGAACGTAATATTCATTTGGGAGTAGATTTATGGATTGCGGCCGGAACTTCAGTTTTAGCAGCATTTAATGGTGAAATTCATAGTTTTCAAGACAATACTAATTATGGCGATTATGGGCCGACAATCATTTTAAAACATAGAATAAATACAGTGACCTTTTATACGCTTTACGGACATTTAAGTCGTGAGTCTTTAGTCTCTTTAAAAGTAGGGGACAGGGTTAAAGCGGGTGATTGTATCGCTGTTTTAGGAGATGCTGCAGTAAATGGTAATTATGCACCACATTTACACTTTCAGGTTATTCTGGATCTGCAGGAGAAGCGTGGCGACTACCCTGGGGTAACTTGCACAAGAGATTTAGAATTTTATAAAAATAACTGCCCAGATCCTACCATTATTTTGGGGTTAGGCAAATAATACTATACGCGATTAATTTCTATGGTATAGAAATAAAAAAAAGGCCTGAAGTTTATTATAAACTTCAGGCCTTTTTTAAATAGTATAATTAGGTATTAATCTTCAACAATTACCCATTCTCCTTTAGCTAATAAAGGTTCAGCTTGCTTAAATTTTACCGTTTTATTTTCACCACTCATAACGTGTTTAATAGTCACTTTATCATTACGCCCTACTTTTGGTTTGTCGCGAACAATTGTTTCTACTACTTGCTGTTGAGGTTGAGAGTTTCCTGCAGCTTGATTTTGAGACGAACGCTCATCAAGATTAGGAATCTCATCTTTTTGTGTTTTTAAATGGTCTCTTTCACGAACCTGTTTTGCTTCGCTAATAGCACTTGTCGATTCGCTTGGCAATTCTCCTTTAAATAAGAATGAGATCACATCTTTATTTACTTGGTCGATCATTGTTTTAAACAATTCGAAAGCTTCAAATTTATAAATTAGTAAGGGGTCTTTTTGTTCGTGTACCGCTAATTGAACAGATTGCTTTAACTCGTCCATTTTACGTAAATGCGTTTTCCAAGAATCGTCAATAATTGCTAAAGCAATATTTTTCTCGAAATCGTTTACTAATTCTTTACCTTTAGACTCGTACGCTTTTTCTAGGTCGGTAACAACGTTAAGTGTTTTTTTACCATCTGTAAACGGCACTACAATACGCTTGTATTTATCTCTTTGGTTTTCGTAAACATCTTTAATAACAGGGAAGGCTACTTCTGCGTTGCGATCCATTTTAGCTTTATAATGTTCGAAAGCCGATTTGTAAACTCTTTGAGAGATTACTTGAGGCGATAGTTTGCCAAATTCTGCTTCGGTAATAGGAGAACTCATTGAGAAATAACGAATCAATTCAAACTCGAAATTTTTAAAATCGCTAGCCGTTTTATTCAATTCCGTAATAATTTCCGAGGTATCGAAAATCATATTCGCTAAATCTACACGTAAACGCTCTCCAAATAAAGCATGGTGACGACGTTTGTAAACCACCTCACGTTGCGAGTTCATAACATCATCGTACTCTAATAAACGCTTACGAACACCAAAGTTATTCTCTTCTACTTTTTTCTGTGCACGCTCTATAGATTTAGAAATCATAGAATGTTGGATAACTTCGCCTTCTTCAAGCCCCATTCTATCCATCATTTTTGCGATACGCTCACTACCAAATAAACGCATTAAGTTGTCTTCTAGAGAGACATAAAACTGAGAGCTTCCTGGATCTCCTTGACGACCAGCACGACCTCTTAACTGACGGTCTACACGACGTGAATCGTGACGTTCGGTACCTACAATAGCTAATCCGCCAGCAGCTTTTACAGCTTCCGATAGTTTAATATCGGTACCACGACCTGCCATATTGGTTGCAATTGTTACTTGTCCTGGTTGTCCAGCTTCGGCAACAATATCGGCCTCTCTTTTGTGTAATTTTGCGTTTAATACGTTGTGTGGTACTTTTCTTAACGCTAACATTCTTCCTAGTAACTCACTGATTTCAACATTTGTTGTACCAATTAATACTGGGCGTCCTGCTTGCGATAATTTGGTTACCTCGTCGATAACAGCATTGTATTTTTCGCGCTTCGTTTTGTAAACTAAATCTTCTCTATCATCACGTGCAATTGGTCTGTTTGTAGGAATTTCTACAACATCAAGCTTGTAAATCTCCCAGAATTCACCAGCCTCTGTTACCGCTGTACCCGTCATACCAGATAATTTACGGTACATTCTAAAGTAATTTTGAAGCGTTACAGTTGCAAATGTTTGGGTTGCATCTTCAATTTTCACATTCTCCTTAGCTTCAATCGCTTGGTGTAAACCATCACTATAACGACGACCGTCCATAATACGACCGGTTTGTTCGTCTACAATCATTACTTTATTTTCCATAACAACATACTGGTTGTCTTTTTCGAATAAAGCGTAAGCTTTTAGTAATTGGTTTAAGGTATGAATACGTTCCGATTTAACACCGAAATCTCTAAATAACTCTTCTTTTAGATTAGCTTCTTCTTCTGTTGGTAAGTTTCTAGCTTCAATTTTTGCAGCTTCAATACCAATTTCTGGCATAACGAAAAAGTCGGGATTGTCTTTACCAGATATGTATTCAATACCTTTATCTGTTAACTCAATCTGATTGTTCTTCTCTTCAATAACGTAATACAGTTCCTCATCTACTTTAGGCATCTCACGGTTATTGTCTGCCATGTACTGGTTTTCCGTTTTTTGAAGGAGTTGTTTAATACCTTCTTCACTTAAAAACTTAATTAAAGCTTTGTTTTTAGGAATACCTCTGTATACTCTTAATAATTGAAAACCACCTTCTTTAGTATCACCTTCAGCAATTAATTTTTTTGCTTCCACTAAAACCTGTGTTAAGTGACGACGTTGAACGTTTACAATATCTTCAACTTTAGGTTTTAATTCTGTGA
>JAGPVI010000139.1 GCA_018067115.1 Bizionia sp.
TTTGTGGACTATAGTGAACTAATATTTTAATAATTAAAAATGAGCTTGTGGTCAGAGTCTATTTTATATAAGATATATTTTTTTAAATTGATGCTATAAAACACGAAGGACCGCTTTAGGTTTGATCTATAGAATTTAGCACTTTTTTGCGATACTCTTATAGAAAGAGAGAAATATAGCGATCTTCATAATTTATTAAAAATAGCCAGCATTTTGATTTGTAATAATTGAAATGATTTGTATTTTTCTAAAAATAGATTTAAAATGAGCAAAGAGAAATTTATGCAGGAAGCTGTAAACGCAGCATTGAGTGGAATGAATAATAATGAAGGCGGCCCTTTTGGTTGTGTTATTGTCAAGAACGGAAAAATAGTGGGCCGTGGTAATAATAAAGTGACCTCTACAAACGATCCCACAGCACACGCCGAAGTTACAGCCATTAGAGATGCGTGTAAAAATCTAGATTCTTTTCAGTTAGACGGTTGTGAAATTTATACGTCTTGCGAACCTTGTCCGATGTGTTTAGGTGCTATTTATTGGGCACGACCAGATAAAGTATACTATGGAAGCAGCCAAGGTGATGCAGCTAATATTGGTTTTGACGATGAATTTATTTATAAAGAAATTCCTTTACCATATAATGAAAGAAGCATCCCTTTTGAGCAATGCGCTCCAGAGATTGCAATAAAACCTTTTCAGGAATGGACAAAAAAAAATGATAAGACAGAGTATTAGTGAAGACCTATAATAATTAAGAGTGTCAAGACAGTTAATTAGATTCTGAAAATAAAAAAGGTGGAGAAAAATCTCCACCTTTTTTATTTAATTATATCTAAGTCCCTAAAAATATATGGGTATAAGAACTTATTTGGTATTCATTTTATTAGTTCCTGCATCTCTATAGCGTCTCCAACTTGTACCCTGAGTACATGGGCACGTGCTCATACCTTGTAAGAAATCGATTCCTATAGTTATGGCGTGCGTTCCAGAATTAAAACCAGAAAAATCATTCATCGTAGCTTGATAAGAATAAGCAAAATAAAATTCGTTTTTCTTAATTCCTGCCATTGGCCCAATATTTAAAGGTTTTAACGCTTGATCGTTTAAAAAGCGGTATGAAGCACCTATCCAGAAATAATCTCCAGATCTATTATACTTTCTATATTTTAAGTTGATGTCTGTACTTGAACGCCCATCACTGTTATACCTTTGATAAAATACAGAGGGCTCAAGCTCTGTATTATTATTTCTTTTAATAATATAACCCGCATACGTTTGAAAATTTAATAGTTTACTTGGTTCTGTACCTATAAAATTATCAATTTTTTTATCTAAAATATTATTAACATTAAAACTTAAGAAAAACATTTTTAAGCGGTATAGTATACCAACATCAAAGTTGTTATTAGAAATAGATCTATCGTCTCTAATATTAGGATCTATAATAGGCATTTCTTCAGTGCCTTCAAAATTTTCTATATCTAATCTAAAACTGTTAAGATTATACGATAGTCCAAAAGAAAGGTATTGCTTAGACTTATAATCTAAAACAATATGATGGGCGAAAGAGAATTTAATTCCTTTTTGGCGTGTGTTTCCATTTTTATCATTATAAAGAGACACACCAACACCCGTTTGATCTGCAATTCTAAAATCGGCATATAGCGCCTGATTATCTGGAGCATTTTTAATACCTACCCATTGCGTTAATCCGTTTGCTCTAATCCTTAGATTATCGCCAACACCTGCATAGGTTGGCGAGATTATAAAATCGTTATCTGCTAAGTATTGTGTAAACACCGGTAAATTTAATTCTTGTCCGTAACCATACGACGAGATAAAAAGAACGATATAAAGTGCGATTTTTTTCATTTGATTAATTTTTTAAATGCTTAAAGTTCTATTATCTGTAAAGTGTGAAATGTCCAACATATTCTTTATCTAAAAGTTGGCTATTGGTTTTTACTAAATACCAATAATCTCCGGTTGGTAACTCGGTACCATTATAGCGACCGTCCCAGTATTCTCCAACGCGATAGGTTGCAATTTTACGACCATAGCGATCGAAAATGTCGAAGGTTAGATCTGGAAAATCATCTGTACATCCTGGTGCCCAAGTATCTGCAATTCCATCATTATTAGGAGTGAAATAATTAGACATACAAGGCCCTACAATATTGATTTCTATTTCAGCCTCTGCTTGACAACCAGCATTATCTGTTACAGTCACATAATACGTTCCTGTTTCTGTAACCATAAACACACCATCGTTACCTTGGTTTTGGTTATTTACTGTGTACTCGTAATCTCCTGTACCACCAGTTGTAGTAGCGATAATTTCACCTGGCTCGTCTCCTTCTGATAATATTAGAGATAGCGGTTGGAAGCTTTGCACAACAAAGAAATTTGTGTTTTGAATACAGCCGTTGGTATGCCTAACATCTATATAGTGATTGGTTCCTGAAGGCACATTAGTGAATATATTACTAGCCTGGTAGGTACCACCATCTAAAGAGTAATCTATTTGAGAAGTATCAGTAATACTGTCATCTATGCTAACCGTTATTGTATTTGTTAACGTGTTATTCTCGCAAAAATAGTCAATCTCTATAGTTGGGTTAATTCTAACCGCATCTGGGAATGCTATATTCCATTCAGACTCACAACCTACAGCATCGCGGATATAGACGATATGGTCACCACCGTTTAATTCTGTGAATTCGAATACTGTTTGCGTAGCATCACCTACTAAATAAGTGCCGTTGTAGTCGTCAAGACTTACACTGTATGGTAAGCTACCTCCTGTAATGTCTATGCTAAATTCTCCATCTGTATCACCCTCACAAGCTTCTGCAAAAATTGAATTTGGAACAATACTTAATATTACAGGTAA
The DNA here is from genome assembly GCA_018067115.1 of Bizionia sp. GTDB lineage: Bacteria > Bacteroidota > Bacteroidia > Flavobacteriales > Flavobacteriaceae > Bizionia. The sequence continues at coordinate 2,894 of JAGPVI010000139.1, forward strand.
AGGATCTGTAATTGTAAAGTCGTAAGTAAGGTAACACCCTAGAGCATCTTGCACAATAACTTCATAATCACCAGGAGCTAAGTTTTCGAATACATTAGTTTCGAAGAACTGATTTAACTGTGGGGAAATAGCGTATTTGATAATACCAGTCCCTCCAGTAGCGGTGATTTCTAAAACACCATCGTTACTACCACTACATGTTATATCGATAATGTTGAAAGTAGCTGTTAAAGCTTCAGATGGTTCTGTAATTGTAATATGATTTGATGTCGTAATACAATCGTCGCTAGTTACTGTTACTACGTAGGTACCAGCTATCAGTTCTGTAAATACTCCTGGACTATTCTGTGTTGCATTAATAGTGTTTCCAGAAGTATCTTCTAAGGTATAGACATAGTTTCCTAGTCCGCCTTGTGCCGTAGCACCAATACTTCCGTTATTATCTCCTGCACAATTAATAGTAGGGTTAAGAGCTTGTAAATTTATTGTCAATTCTGGTAGTGCATCGATAGTTATTTCATTTGAAATATTAGCAATACAGCCATTAGCATCTTGTACATAATATTGATATGTTCCTACCGGTACAGAGAAAGTAGTGTTTGTATTAAAAGAACCCATAACTGTTGTGAAATCGTCGGTATCACTATAAATATATGGACCAGTTCCTCCCGTTGCCGATAGTGTTAAAGTAGACTCTACTAAACATGTTTGAGAGGTTTCCTTAACTAAACTCGCTTGTACTGGGGTAGGCTGAGAGATTATAATATCTGCGGAAGTAAACTCGCAATTATAACCATCTGTTATTGTTATAGAATATGTTCCTGCTCCTAAATTATTAAAAGTGTTTGTAGTTTGAGGACCAGAGTCACTCACCGTTGGAAAAAGAGTATTTAAAGTAAACGTATAATTACTCTCTTGACCACCAGTTATACCACTTATAGTTATCGTTCCATTTTGATCTCCAAAGCATGAAAGCAGTGTAGTATTTGGAGTAAAAGTAGCACTTATAGGCGCTGGTAAAGCTAATACAACATCGGTAGTTGCGATACATCCTTCAAAATCCTTAACATTCACAGTATAGGTTCCTGCAGATAAATCTGAAAAGAAACTATTTGGCGAATAGGCTTCAAGAACTGTTCCTTCTAAAACTAATTCATATTCTAGGTTCCCCCAACCGCCATTTGCGTTAGCATCTATAGAACCTATGTTATTATCGCAAGTTACACTAGAAGCTTCGGTAGCTGTAAGCGTTAATTCTTCTGTAGGTCTAGTAATCGTAAAATTCTTAGTTACAGTACAAAAAGGATTAGAAATTATTGTAGCGTTTACGGTATATGTGCCA
>JAGPVI010000141.1 GCA_018067115.1 Bizionia sp.
AGCATATCGAGAACCCACAGCGAACAACTCTTGACCATCACTACGAGAAATCATATCTAAATTTAGATTTAAAACAATATTTTTTAAACCTACAATTGGGTTGTCTACATAATAGAAAGCGCCTTTTAGTCCTAATTCTTCACCGTCGAAGGCCGCTAAAATAACGTTGTGTTTTGGTGGGTTGGTTTTAAAATATTCCGCGAAAGCGATTAATGCCCCAACTCCCGATGCATTATCGTCAGCTCCATTATAAATCTTACCATTTTTAATTCCTTCGTGATCGTAATGCGCTGAAATAACAATGTATTTATCGGTGTGATCTGTTCCGTTTATAAGTCCTAAAACATTAACAGCGTTATAAGTTTTTATTGCAGATTTAAAACTAAACGGCTGTTCGAAACTTTCGCCAAGTGGTTTCACCTCTAAAGCTTTGAAAGCATTTAGAATATAAGTCTTAGCTTTTACAGCTCCTGGGGTGCCTGTTCTTCGGCCTTCAAAAGCATCAGAAGATATTGTTTTAACGTGTTTTAATAAGGAGTCAGTAGTAAATCCATAGCGCGTTATGGGTTTAAATTGCTTCGTCGTTTTTCTTTGATCTCCCGTCTGTGATTGACAAGATAACGTAGTTACACATATAGATAGTGCAATGAAAATTTTAAAAGCTTTCATAAATATAAATTAAATATGTGCTAAATTAAACAAAAAAACCCAAGCAAAATGCTTAGGTTTTTTTATTCTAAAACGCTGGTGTTACCCTGTCGTTATTATCCTTTTATAGCGACAGATAAATACTCGCGATTTATATGTGCAACATTTATTATTCCTTAATAATTTTGTGTTGATATAGTTTATTGCCTTGTTGCAAAGTCAAAATATAAATACCTGTTTGTAAATTTTTTATATTAATACTGTTTTTCTCTTTTTTAAAGTTGAAAACACGTTGCCCATTCATATTATGAATAATTACTTTAGTATCTGTTAAATTATGATTTTTTACAAAAATCTCCTCTTTTGATGGATTTGGATACACAATAATATCTTTGTTTGTAAACTCATCTACACTTAAAGTCGCGCCTTCAGCGAGTGTTATTGTAGTGTTTATAGCAGGATTAACTAGTACATCTACCAAACCAGAAGGCCATGTTACTTTAATTTGCGTAATCGCTGTATCTGAGCCTAAACCAAAATGTGTTGTTAGCGAACTCATATGTCTAAAACCATCTCCCGATCTAACTTCTCTAATTTGTGTACCTAATGCGCTTTGTACTTCTACTCTTGCCCCTATACCATTTAAGTTACTTCCTGATGGATTATTTACATCTCCTTGCGTGTTGATTTTTATCCAATTATTAGAGTTTCCTTCGTTCCTATACCAGTTTCCATTACTATTAAAAACGTCTAGAAAACCATCGTTATTTAAATCGCCCACAGCACCAACAGAAAAATAAACATCAATTTCTGTAAAAGTTAAATCTTGATTATTAATTAAAATTTTATTTCCGGCCGAGAAGATATCTAAATAGCCATCATTATTAAAATCGTGGGTAATATGCTCTATTCCTGTATCTGTAAATGTATCTATACCTGAACCACTTGTAATATCTGTAAATGTTCCATCTTGGTTATTATGCATTAATTTATGTGCACCATCTACAAAAGTACTAGCACCAACAAAAATGTCCATCCAGCCATCGTTGTCAAAATCACCCCAAGCAGAAGACCATGTTTGAATGGGGTCGTACAAGCCTGCGGCAACACTAACATCTGTAAAGTTGCCAAAACCGTCATTTTGATGTAATTGATTATATCTTGCAGATGCAGATGCTCCCCCTCCATTACATTTCGAAATAAATAAGTCTACATCGCCGTCATTATCGTAATCTGTCCATAGAGACGCATAATTTCCACCACTTGGAGAATCTCCTAAACCACCTTGATTATGAGATAAATTTCCGTTCCCATCATTTAAATAGAACTGGTTTGGCCCCACATCGTGACAAACAAAAGCATCTAAATGACCATCGTTATTGATGTCTACAAAGTTTGTTCGTTGAGAAAAAACATATTCTGGCCCAGACGTTTCTAAGTAGCCTGTTCCATCATTATTAGCCTTCATAAAGGTTACACCACTCCCCGCGCCATACATTAAATCATTATAGCCATTATCGTCTATATCTCCTGCTGCAATGCTCCAGCTTGGTAAAAAATCGGCATTTGTAGTTGTAAAATTTTGAACTGTAAATCCTCCCGAGGCTTGTTGAAAGTTAATATTTATGTTTGTTTCACTAATGGCAACGACATCGTCCAAGAAATCACCATTCATATCTACGACACAATTTCTGTAAGTCCCTGTGCTTGCAATAGGGGTGGACACAAAAGAAACTAAGGGCTCTACATAGGGCGCTTCGGTTAATTGAAAATCAAAACCATCAGACTCCCATCGGTTATCAAAAACTATATAATAGGTTGTTCCAGCAAGAACATTAAATGATGCTAGGGACAAGAAACCTGAGCCTCCATCGTCGTCTCCAGAGTGGCAAACTAGTGCGCCACAGGTTCCTGTATAAACGTGAAACCTTGTGTCTCCGCCCGCATTTATAGTTAAGTCTGTAGTTACTGTTACCGCGTAGTTGTTTGAAGGTGTGTAGGTAAACCATTCGGCATTTGTAGCATTTTGGCCACCTGTACACATTAACGTTACACCCTCTGTACCGTCTATTGCAGTTACAGTATACAATCCAGAAGTAATTGCCTGCGGACTAGAACAGCTGTCTTGAGAGTAAATAGTAGTACTAAAAATTAGGGCTAAGAGTAAAGTAATTTTTTTCATAATTATAGTGGTTAGTCTTTATTCACAGGTTTGTGTTAATTCATCTATCCAGTCATTTATTAAACTAATAGCTTGGTCATCTACTAAATTTCTGCCAATAAGCGGCATTTTCGTGCTTTCTTCTGTTGAGTTCATTCTATAAGAGAGTACAGATCTTTCAGATCTCCCTGGCGAAATAACATGTGTTAAGGTGCTATTTACATCTTCATCTGGCACAACACATATTCCTAAATTAGCTTCAGAAGTTTCGGTGTCGTGAAATGAAAGCCTAATTGGCCTGTATGAGCAGTGAGAATCGTCTGAATGACAATGTGCACAATTAATATCTAGATAAGATCTTGCTCTTAATTGCAGTGGCTTAGATAAATCTTTCCAATCCACCACTGTATTTACATTTGAATAGTCTACAGGGTTTAAATAGCCCTCAATTATTAGCTTTTGCAACTGATTTATCGCTCCTTCTTGTGGATAAGGATAATCGGAATTTAGATTTTGTGGCTTTACACCTATAGGAAAGGGTACGTTACCAATTTTATGACATGTTCTACACTCTGACTCTGAAGGGATTCTATAATTTGTAGATTTACTTACACCTTCTTCTAACCACTCTATATTAACTGTACTTCCTGTAGTATCCAAAAAGGCTTCAGTTTGATCTTCATTCCAGACATATTCTGAAAAAATCCACCCTGACGGCTTTTTAATTAAAAGTCTAGTTTCTATTAATCTGGTAGTATTAGAAGGTAATACGTTATTATAATAAAATGTTTTTACAAGAATTGTCCCAACTGGCAAATCTAAAATCTCATAATCTGAAACAAAATTTGCGGATGTGTTATTTGGCATCCAAAGAAATCTTTTCTTTTTAGCATAGTCCGTAAAAAGAGTAGAAATAGGTTTGTAGGGTATAACGCCTAATACAGGCTTTTGATTTTGTAAATCCCCTTCAAATAAATTATAGTCGGATAGTGTATTGTAAGGAAAGGCCTCCAAATTATAGTTTACTGGAGATACTGAAGGCGTATAATATTCACTGCTTTCATCATTAGAACACGACAATAAAACAGTTAAAAAATAAAGAATAATTAACTTTAGTGTTGGTATATTTTTCATTTAGATATAAATTTCTAACACAATATAAGAAATTCATATATTTAAAATGAAAAATATACTACAACAAAAAATAAAATTTATCCTTTTAAGGCGGCAGATAAATATTCACGGTTCATACGCGCAATATTTTCTAAAGAAATTCCTTTCGGACATTCCACCTCACAGGCTCCAGTATTGGTACAATTACCAAAACCTTCGTCGTCCATTTGTTTTACCATATTTAAAACACGGTCTGTTGCTTCAATCTTTCCTTGCGGTAATAAAGCAAACTGAGATACTTTTGCGCCAACATATAACATTGCTGAAGAGTTTTTACAACTCGCTACACAAGCACCACAACCAATACAAGTCGCTGCACTAAAAGCGTCATCTGCATCGTGTTTATTAACAGGAATAGCATTCGCATCAATTGTATTTCCAGACGTGTTTACCGAAATAAACCCACCGGCGTGTTGAATACGATCGAAGGCACTTCTATCTACTACTAAATCTTTTATTACAGGAAATGCTTTTGCTCTAAATGGCTCTATAAAAATAGTATCGCCATCTTTAAACATACGCATATGCAATTGGCACGTAGTTACACCTCTATCTGGTCCGTGTGCTTCACCGTTTATATAAAGAGAACACATCCCGCAAATCCCCTCACGACAATCGTGATCGAATGCAACCGGCTCTTCTCCTTTATTTATTAATTGATCGTTTAATACGTCTAACATTTCAAGGAAAGACATATCGCCAGAAATATCGCCGACTTGATAATCGACCATTTTTCCTTTGTCGTTAGCGTTTTTTTGACGCCATATTTTTAACGTTAAATTCATAGCTTTCCTTTATTTATAACTTCTTTGTTTTAATTCGATATCCTTGAACTCTAATTGTTCTTTGTGTAATACTGCAGCACTAGGCTCTCCTTTATATTCCCACGCAGCAACGTAAGCAAAGTTCTCATCGTCTCTTTTTGCTTCTCCTTTTTGTTCTCCCTCTAACTCTACAGCATCTTCTCTAAAGTGACCTCCACAAGATTCTTCTCGTGCTAAAGCATCTTTAGCGAATAGCTCACCTAATTCTAGGTAATCTGCTACACGACCTGCTTTTGCTAATTCTTCATTAAACTCCTCGTTCGTTCCTGGCACTCTTACTTCTTTCCAGAATTCTTCACGAAGGGCTTTAATTTCAGAAATCGCTTCGGTTAACCCTTGTACGTTTCTAGACATCCCAACTTTATTCCACATAATCTTTCCTAATTTCTTATGGAAATAATCTACAGAATGACTTCCCTTATTAGAGATGAAGAAATTTATACGTTCTTTTACCTCTTTTTCAGCTTGATCAAATTCTGGTGATTCTGTTGAAATAGCTCCCGTACGAATATCATTAGATAAATAATCTCCAATAGTATATGGTAATACGAAATAACCATCGGCTAAACCTTGCATTAAAGCAGAAGCACCAAGTCTGTTTGCACCGTGATCAGAGAAATTTGCTTCTCCAATAGCGTATAAACCTGGAACGGTTGTCATTAAATTATAATCTACCCAAAGACCACCCATTGTATAGTGAACCGCTGGATAAATCATCATTGGTGTATTGTACGGATCTTGATCTACGATTTTCTCGTACATCTGGAATAAGTTTCCGTATTTATTTTTTACAACTTCCTGACCTAATTTTTTTATAAGCGCTTTATCGTTAACATCTAAATGCTTTACAATAGCTTGCTCTTTTCCGTAACGTTGTATTGCAGATGCGAAATCTAAATACACCGCTTCTCCAGTTGCATTAACACCGTAACCGGCATCGCAACGTTCTTTTGCTGCACGAGAGGCAACATCGCGAGGTACTAAGTTACCGAATGCAGGGTAACGACGCTCTAGGTAATAATCTCTATTTTCTTCAGCAATTTCTATTGGCTTTAAACGGCCTTCGCGAATTGCTGTTACATCTTCCATATTTTTTGGCACCCAAATACGTCCGTCATTTCTTAACGACTCCGACATCAACGTTAGTTTAGATTGGTGATCGCCAGAAACTGGAATACAAGTTGGGTGAATTTGCGTGTAACATGGGTTAGCAAAGTAAGATCCACGTTTGTGTGCTTTCCATGCTGCAGTTACATTACTTCCCATCGCGTTTGTCGATAAGAAGAATACGTTACCGTAACCACCAGTTCCAAGAACCACTGCGTGTGCAGAGTGACGTTCTATTTCTCCAGTAACTAGGTTACGCGCTATAATACCACGTGCTTTTCCATCTACAACAACCACGTCTAACATTTCGTGACGGTTATACATTTTTATTTTACCACGACCGATTTGACGGTTCATAGCAGAATACGCACCTAATAATAATTGTTGACCTGTTTGTCCAGCGGCATAAAATGTTCTTGATACAAGAACACCACCAAACGAACGGTTATCTAATAATCCACCATATTCGCGGGCAAAAGGAACCCCTTGCGCCACACACTGGTCGATAATATTAGCTGAAACCTCCGCCAAACGATACACGTTAGCTTCTCGCGAACGGTAATCCCCTCCTTTTACAGTATCGTAAAACAATCTGTAAGTAGAATCACCATCTCCTTGGTAGTTTTTTGCTGCATTGATTCCCCCTTGTGCTGCAATTGAGTGCGCACGACGTGGTGAATCTTGAAAACAAAATGCTTTTACGTTATAACCAAGCTCTGCTAATGTTGCAGCTGCAGAACCTCCAGCCAAACCTGTACCAACAACGATAACATCTATGTTACGTTTGTTAGCTGGGTTAACCAGATCTATATTATTTTTATAATTAGTCCATTTCTCTGCAATTGGACCTTGAGGTGTTTTTGAATCTAAAGCCATTTTTAGATGAGTTTTTATTGATTAAGATAATGGAATACTGCTATGAATACAAAACCTAACGGAATTATGATTGCATAGGCTTTTCCAAACCCTTGTAATCCTTTTGTGTATTTGTTGTTTGCCCCAGTAGACTGAAATGCAGAACTAAAACCATGTAAAAGGTGAAGTGCTAAAAACACAAACGCCACACAGTATAAAACTACTCTCCAAACATCTACAAACTTATGCTGAAGCTCTTCAAAATATCTAAACTCCCCGTTTGGAAGTAAACCAGACATATCTCCTTCAATAAATTTTGTATTTATTTCTGGAAACCAAAAATCGTAGAAATGAAGCCCCATAAAAGCTAAAATAGCTAATCCGCTCCAAATCATATTTCTACTCATCCAAGTTGAGTTTGCACTTCCATTGTTTTTAGCATAGCTAATTTGTCTTGCATTACGGTTTCTTACCTCTAAAACAAAACCCATTATAAAGTGAAAGATGACACCAAAAATTAAAACTGGTTGCAGTACAAATTGTACCAACCAAAAAGTTCCCATAAAATGAGAAACAGTATTAAAAGTGTCTTCACTGATAACAGATAGTAAGTTAATTGTAAAATGTTGTAATAAAAAGACCATTAGAAAGAGTGCCGAAAGTGCCATAGCAAACTTTCTTCCAATTGACGAATTTAAAATCCCGCTCATTATTTTGAAGTTATTATTTGTTACACAAAGATAAGGTACATCGAGAAGTATACAAATATTATACTCTCTTTTAAATACTATTTAGAATAGGTTTAAGTAAGAAACTACTCGATTACAAAGGTCCCTATTGCACTATCTACCTTTACAACATAGTTTCCTTTAGGTAAATAATAGCTGTTATTTTTTGCTTTTTCTATCGTTAATGCGCTGTCTTTTTTTAATAATTTCCCTCTTGTTTTTTCAGAAATACTTAAATTATAGGTCAACACATTATACCCGTTATCTACTGATTTTGATATCCTTTTTAATACCATTCCCTCTTCCGAAGAAATAGTAATCGTTTTATTCCCTTTCTTGTTAGCATACAATTCTATCGTTAATTCAGGTTCAATAATACTAGACCACTGACTATAAGAATCACCCCATCGCGACGACTGTTTAATGGTTTTAAGGGGAAATAATTGCACCTCTTTTTTTAAACTATCTGCAGTCATTTTTTGAAGCTGACGAACATTCGTTTTATAAATACTACGACCGTGCGTTGCTAAAAGTAAATCGTTAGATTCTTTATGAATAACCATATCGTGCACAGCAACAGCAGGTAAATTATCTACGAATGCCTCCCATGTTTCACCGGTATTAAAACTTACATACGCCCCATTATCTGCTCCTAAATAAATAATAGACGCACTGTTTTCATCTTCAACAACTACGTTTACCGGCGACAATGGCAGGTTGCTATCAATAGCTTTCCATGTTTCTCCGTAATTATCCGACATATAAACATAACTTTTAAAATCATCAAATCGATACCCGTTTAACGTAACATACACGCGTTCTTTTTTATGCTTAGACGCCACCACTCTACTTACCCAGAGGTTTTTCGGTAATGTATTGCTTATCCATTCCCAGGTAGCACCACCGTTTTTGGTGATATGCACCCTACCATCATCACTACCCGTATAAATAAGTCCAAACTGAAAAGGAGACTCACTCATAGTCGTTAATGTACCATAAGCTACATTTCCTGTTTTTCCGCCTTGCGTTAAATCTGGACTAATAACCTCCCAGTCTGTTCCTTGATTTAAAGAACGCATCACTTTATTAGCACCGAAATACAAAATATCCTGATTGTGCTTTGATAGTAAAATTGGGGTTTGCCAATTAAAACGATACGCGTCACCATCTTCTTCCGGTTTTGGCTGAATATAAGTTTGCGAATCCTTTTCGCGATCTATTCGATAATAATTTCCAAACTGGTACCCTGTATAAATTATATTCGGGTTTCTGCTATCAATTTCAATTTTCATTCCATCGCCACCCATTATACTTTCCCAAGGGTAGCGTCCGCTTTGGTTCCAACCTTTATCGTGAGCAGCATTGTGCGGGCCAAACCACACCCCATTATCTTGCAAACCGCCATATACATTATACGGTGTTTGGCTATCCACATTAATAGCATAGAACTGCCCGACAGCATTTACATTTAGTTTTTCCCATGTTTCCCCATCATCGTAGCTCATATTCAACCCGCCATCGTTTCCATCAATTAGATGCCCTTGCTTCATTGGGTTTACCCACAACGCTTGATGATCGGCATGTACGTTTTCCTGATTAATACTTTTAAATGTTTTACCACCGTCCTTAGAACTTAGAATAGGAACTCCCATGATATAAATACCATTTTCATCTTGCAAATCGACTCTAATTTCACCAAAATAATAACCGTAACTATAATACAAGTCATCAATATAGTTATCGTGTGTTTTAGCCCACGATTTTCCGCCATCTGTACTTTTATAAACCTCGGCACCAACTACTGGAGTTTCAAAAAGCATCGCATTCGTAGTCTTTAAAAACTCTGCCAATTCTGAAGGCTCTGCCAATCCGCTTCTAATAATTTGTTTAACGTTTTCGGCTCTATATTTTTCGTGGAACCCATTTGTTTTTAAGAAGGCATTAATTTTTTTATCAGATAACTTTAAAAAATCCTCTCCGGGCATTGCCTTTGGCCCCATAGTATTAAAACTATTATTACCAATATTTGCATCTTCTGCCGGACGACGGTTTTGATTGTCTAATAACGCATAAACAATATCTTCATTAAAAACTGCTAAACCTATTCTTCCCACACCATCATTACTAGGGAACCCGCTATTTGTCACGGTAACAGCATTCCAATTCTCTCCACCATCGGTACTTTTATAAATGGCAGAACCTGTACCGCTTCCATTAAAATTCCATGCTTTTCGATCTCTTGTCCAAGAGGATGCGTAGAGAATAGCATTATTATTTGGGACGACATCAATATCAATAATTCCTGTAGCATCGTTAATAAATAATTTTCGCTCCCAAGTAGCACCGCCATCGGTCGTTTTATAAATACCGCGTTCATTATTATTAGAATATAAATGCCCGGTTGCACCAACAATTACAGTATCGGGATTGCTAGGGTCGATAATAATACGCCCAATATGATGCGAGCCTTTCAGCCCCATATTCTCCCATGTTTCACCTTGATTTGTAGATTTCAAAATACCAACTCCTGCATAAGACGAGCGTGAGCTATTATTTTCTCCTGTCCCTACCCAAATAGTTTTCGTTTTCCAATGGACAGCGATATCTCCTACATTTTGAGTGGGTGCCGAATCTAAAACAGGTATAAAAGAAGACCCGTTATTTTTAGTATACCAAACACCACCAGAAGCATACCCCACATAAAACTCACTATTATTGTCTGGGTTTACATCGATATCTACAACACGGCCGCTCATTATTTTTGGTCCAATATTCACGAAGGCTAAATTTTTAACTAGCGATTGCTCTTGTAATTTTTGCTTTAGAATTAAAGATTCTTGAACTGCTGTTGCTGTTGTTGGTAATTCTTGTGCCGAAACACTGTACATACCTGTAAGAAGAAATACTAAAAATAGTCTGAATATCATATTATAAGAGATTAAGTCTCAAAATTAGGTATTATTTGAAAAAACGGCATTAAAAACAGCAAAGAGATTAAGTTTATAGTCCTATTTTTGTTGTTCATGGTTGTAATATTCTAATAAAGGTAATGAACTCTTCACAACATAATCTGGAAAACTATCTAAAAGGCGTTATTGATACTTCAGATTTAGAGCACCATATACCGAATATTTTAGAGTGTTTCACCAATTTAAAAGTTCATAAAAATGAAGTTTTATTAGAGGAAGGCAGTATTTGCAAACATTTCTACTACATTAACACTGGTGTTTTACAACACGCTATTACGGTGCAAGGCGAAGAAAAAACCACCTATTTAGGCCTTAAAAACTCTTCAACTTCGGCACTAAATAGTTTTATGAACAGTGCACCATCTCGAAAAAATATTAAGGCGATTAGCGATTGTGATTTATGGATTATTACTTCCGCAGACTTTTCGACATTACTAAAAACCAATCGCGGATTTAAAGCTTTTTATTATAAACTTATAGAAAAGCAAATTTATAGAATCGACGATTATCGTATCGATTTACTAACGCTCTCTCCAGAAGAGCGCTATCAAAAACTACTCTGTAATGAACCTACTATTTTACAAGAAGTTCCATTACATTATCTCGCGTCGTTTTTAGGTATTTCCTCGCGACACATGAGCCGGATTCGAAAAAATACAAAATAGCGCCAAAAGGCTTCGTTATTCGCTATAGGATTCTTTAATTTTGATGTGCAATAAGAAAAACACAGATTCATTATGAAATACAATAGAATAGACAACGCCCTTTTTATTAAAAATCGTAAAAACTTCGCTGCAAAAATGCAACCGAGTAGCTTAGCGGTTTTTAACTCTAACGATATTTACCCTATTAGTGCCGATAGCACATTACCATTTGCACAACATCGAGATATTTTTTACTTAAGTGGTGTGGATCAAGAAGAAAGTATTTTAGTGCTTTTCCCAGACTGCCCAAACCCAAAACATCGCGAGGTTTTATTTTTAACAGAAACAAACGAACATATTGCTGTTTGGGAAGGTGAAAAACTAACCAAAGAAGCAGCCCTAGAAACTAGCGGTATTAAAACTGTGTACTGGTTAAAAGATATGGAGAAAATAATGTTCGAAATGATGACACAGTGCGACACTGTTTACATTAATACAAACGAGCATTATAGAGCTAATGTAGAAACTGAAACGCGAGAAGACCGTTTTACAAAATGGTTAAAAGACAAATACCCTGCACACCGTGTAGCAAAAAGCAACCCTATACTTCAACGTTTACGCTCGGTAAAAGATCAAATCGAAATCGATTTAATGCAACACGCTTGCGACATTACCGAAAAAGGATTTAGAAGAATTTTAAACTTCGTAAAGCCTGGTGTATGGGAGCACGAAATTGAAGCAGAATTAATGCACGAGTTTTTAATGAACAGGTCTAAAGGTTTCGCGTACTCGCCAATTATAGCTTCTGGAAATAACGCCAACGTTTTGCACTACGTAGAAAATAATAAAGAGTGTAAAGACGGCGATTTAATTTTGTTTGATACCGCCGCAGAATATGCAAACTACTCTAGTGATTTAAGTAGAACTATCCCAGTTAATGGCCGCTACACAAAACGTCAACGCCAAGTTTACGATGCGGTTAACAGAGTAAAAAAAGACGCTTCTAAATTATTAGTTCCAGGAACACTATGGGCAGAATATCACGTAGAGGTTGGACATTTAATGACTAGCGAATTACTAGGTTTAGGTCTTATAGACAAAGCCGATGTAAAAAATGAAAATCCAGATTGGCCAGCCTATAAAAAATACTTTATGCATGGTACGTCTCACCATATTGGGTTAGACACACATGATTATGGTATTTTAACCGAGCCTATGCAAGAAAATATGGTGTTTACTGTAGAACCGGGAATTTACATTCCTGAAGAAGGTTTTGGTATTCGCTTAGAAGATGATCTTGTGATTCAAAAAACAGGAGAACCTTTTAATTTAATGGGTAATATTCCTATTGAAGCAGAAGAAATTGAAGAGTTAATGAACAAATAAATCAGTAATACATTTTCAAAAAAGCGGGCTTAATAGGCTCGCTTTTTTTTTGGTTTACACTTAAAATCCCAACAAGCCTTTTACTAGCAACACCTATAAAATCACGATTCAAGAATTAACAATACAATAGTACACACCCCGCCACTTAAGAGGCGATCTCTCGTCGCGAATGTTAATGTATTAGGATAACTATTTATAAATGAGTAACTTTAA
>JAGPVI010000149.1 GCA_018067115.1 Bizionia sp.
AAATTTTAACCAAAAACAGCGTTACTTATGCATAAGTAACGCTGTTTTTGGTTAAAATTTAACCAACATCAAAACAAAGCGTTTTAATTGTTAAGACGATTTTTTAATCTAATCGTCGTCTTTTTCATTTCTTGTAATATACTGAATGTCTCGCGTGTTTTTCTGTACGGCAATTGCAGAGAATAAGCTCAATAAAAACGACATCGCATAGAACCCTTTTTCGCTTAATAGTAAATCGGCATTCCATAAACCAACGACTAATAATACAATTGCAGCAACTGCGGCGAACCAACTAATACTGTAATACATATCGGAAACAGGAATGTTTTCTAATCGGTCTCTCACCGCTTTTTGTACCGAAACAGCTGCAAATAACCCGAATAATAAAATGATGAAATAGTATCCTTTTTCGTTCAGTTGCATATCGGCATTCCAAAGTCCAATACAATACGACACCATTCCTGCTAATAATGTACTCCAAGCAGCGCCAACAAATGCTGCCGTAGGCTTTTGGTCGTAAATTTTCTTTTCTTTTCTGTTTTTAGTTTTCGTTTCTGTATCTGTTGAAACTGATTCTTGATAATTCATAATTTTTGTGTTTTGATTATGAAGCAAATATGCGACACCATTTTAGAATCGAAAACACTATTTTTACAATTTACTGACGATATATTTTAAAAAATATAAAAAATAACCTTAGATTTAAAGTAATAAAACTATAATTTACTGACGATATAATGACGGACTTAAACACGATTGTTACTACATTTTCTTCGGAAGAACAACAACAATTCATTCTATTTCTAGAAAAAAAGAATAAACGTAAGGACACAAAAAACATTGCTCTTTTTAAGTTATTAGTAAAAAACGACCAATCTTCCAACGACATTTGTAAAACCATTTATAAAGAAAACAAGAAACAAGCTTATCATGCGCTTCGAAAACGCTTATATCATTCTATTATCGATTTTGTTGCTACAACTAACCTAGAAGAAGAACATTCTATAGATATGCAGCTTATAAAATATATTTTGGCTGCCCGTACATTTTTATTACATCATCAATACGCTGTGGCTTATGCCGTTTTAGATAAAGCTGAAACGCTAGCGCAAGAACATTTTTTGTTTTCGATACTTAATGAAATTTACCACACGAAAATTCAATATGCTTATGCCTACCCAAAAGCAGATTTACAATTTTTAGAACAGCAGTTTAAAATTAACCAAAGAGATCATTATTTAGAAGACCAACTTAATTTGGTATATGCTAAAATGAGACAGGCTTTAAGTCACTCTTATTATAAAGGAGATACCGTCGCTTTTGAAACCTTATTACAGGAAACCTTAGCCGAACATAAAATTTCTTTACAAGACTCGATGTCTTTTAAATCTCTATATCAATTGATAACACTAGTGAGTCTGTCGGCATTTGTCACCAATGATTATCTGAAAATTGAAAGGTTTTTAATTACCACCTACAACCGACTTAAAACACTTAAAAACCAAGACCGACAGTTGTATTACCACATACAAGTGCTTTATTTGATTGCCAACACCCTTTTTCGGAATAAAAAATTCAAAGCTTCAAAAGAGTATTTAGAACATATGCACGAGTATATGCTATTAAAGCGTAAAAAGCATTACAAGACGTTTGTATTAAAATATAATCTACTCTTAGCGCTCAATGCCAATTACACCAACAAGCAAACAGAAGCTATTACTATTTTAGAGCAAAACAAAACCATTAAACACGGCGACTTAGAAACTATTTTAGATTGCCAATTAAGTTTAATTATGTTTTACATTCAAGCAATTCAGTATAAAAAAGCACAAGGTGTTTTTGCATCATTTTACCACACAGATACGTATTACGAAAGCAAAGCAGGAAAAGAATGGGTACTTAAAAAAAATCTCATAGAAATTATTTTACATATCGAGCTTAAAAATATCGATTTGGTAGATTCGCGCTTATTAAGCTTTAAACGTCACTATTTCAAACATCTTAACTCTATTAATCAGCAGCGCGTTATCACCTATTTAAACTTTGTGGAAACCTACTACAAACATTCTGATCAAACCATTACTCCTGCTTTTAAAAATAAAGTGCGTGAGTCTTTTGAGTGGATTGGCTCTGAAAAAGAAGATATTTTTGTAATGAGTTTTTATGCGTGGTTAAAAAGTAAAATGGAAAACAAACCTCTTTATAGCGTAACTTTAGAACTGGTAAAACAAACGCAAATGGAATAGTGTAATTTAAAGAATTAAACACTTAAAAAAAGCTTCAAGGTGTTACTTGAAGCTTTTTTTATGTGTAATGAAATATAAAAGATTATAAACCTAAGGCTTCCGTACCTTGATCGAAAATTACATCCACAGGAATACTAGCGTCACTTAAACGATCTAAATCACTTTGAAGCTCTACTGGGATTCCTCCGTATTTAGTTACAAAAGCACCAACACCGTCATAATCACCTTCCCCTTGGTAGGTTAAAATTACACGCGATAATTCTTTCATTGCCAATTCCATTTTATCAAAATGAACAGCGTAAGTACCATCTTCATTTCTAGAAAACGCTCCCATTTCCTTAAAGAAATTAAAACGAATCATATTGGCTTTTCCGTGTGCACTAGACGCTCCAAAACGTACAGATCTAAAAATTCCTGCCATAAAGGTTACCATATTGTCTTTTAAATCTTCTTTAAGCTCGCCTTTAGCGTGCAGTTGTTGCACCATATATAGTCCTAAAATATCGGCCTTTCCTTCTTCAAGTGCACTAGCGTATTCTTTTAAAGAGGTGCGTACTGTTCCTTTATTATTAATGGTATTTTTAATTCCTAAACCGTGTGCCACTTCATGGAACATTGTATTTGCAAAAAAGGCATCGAACGTAACGTGTTTGCGTTGGTCTTCAGTAATTAAAACATCGGTAATTGGTAATAATATTTTTTCAAATTTTGCTTGCATTGCATTTTTAAGTTGCAAACGGCGCGTTCCTTTTTTAAGCTGCACCTCTTCATCATTTGGTAAATTAATAGCAATAGTCTTACTTCCCGAATTACAGTCTCCCGCATAAAACACCACATCATAAGCATTTAAATCACTATCGGTTCCTGGTTGTTCTTGTTTGTATTTATCGGCAACCGGTAATCCTTTTTGCAATTCTGGCAAAAAGCTACTAAACCTTGCCAAACGCTTGCTCCACTCTTGATCCTTAATTAAAACATAACCTTCGTGGGCTGCTTTATTCCCAAATAATTGATCTTCATAGGTTTCTATTGGTCCAATAACAATATCCAACGTATTGTTTTTCATTTCCATCCAAGCGAAATCACTCTCTTGGTAGTCGTCATTTAATAAAGCCGCCGCGCGTAACTCCAAATAATTTTTAAGTCCGGCGTCGTCTGCTAATTCTGAAGCCTCTAATAACAGGCGCGACACTTCTTTTACTTCAGCTTCAAATTTCTGGTGATAAGGAATCGTAAATAATTTTCCATTCTCATCGCGACGAACGAAATTGTATAAACTCGATTTGTTTTCCAAGTCTGCGTTTTCAAACTCCTCTTTCGTCATATCACTAGGGTAGAAATTAGCTCCTTTTGGTTTTTCTCCAACACCTTCCACAAAAGGTTTGTTATTTGCTAATCGGTCCCACGGCCCATAATTAATAGCCGCGTATTTTTTAATGTCTTTATCTTCAATAGAGTTTAGTAAAGCATCGCAATCACCATAAGCTTCATACCAGAAAAGGGCATTCATTTTATCTGCCGCTTTAATTAAGATAGGAAGCATTTTACGCTCATTATCGGTAAGTCCGCTTAAATCGGACGTAAGTTTCACACTTACATATTTATCTAAGTTATCTTGCATTTCTGTTTGTTCCATATCGGTTTCTAACGGAGTCGTGGTTTTATCAACATCATTTTTACAAGACCACAAGGCTACAAGGCTTAAAACTAGAGTCAATCCTTTTTTCATAATACTTATTTTAGATTTACGTAAAGATAAAGTATTTAGAAGAGATGAAAAACTGTAAAAAAGAAGTTATATTTACGCATACTATTAAACCTTTATATCGTTTAATAGTCTTAAAGACAAGTAACAACACTATATTAACGATTCGCTTACGCGGAAATAAACACTTTAAAACGATGAAAAAATTAGTATTAATTGCCATTGCATTAGTCACGTTCCAAATGAACGCTCAAAATGAAAACGCCGAAAAATTTAACAATAGTAGCGTTGAAGAAATTGCAGAAATGCAAACAGCACGTTTAACGAAGGCATTAAATTTAGATGAAGGACAACAAAAAAGAATAAGTATTATCGCTTTGGAAAACGCTAAAGTTAAAAAAGAGATGATGGCTTCTAAAGAGAATAGAAAAAGAATGTCTAAAGAGGAGCGTAAAACTATGCAAAAAAGACATGAAGAAACTACAACTGCAATGGACAACCATATGAAAGCAGTTTTAAGTGCAGAGCAATACACAAAATGGTCTGCTTTTAAAGCAGAGAAACAAGAAGAAAGAAAAGAAAATCGTGAGAGATTCTAATTTTATCCCCATTTAAAATACACTATCAAGACGCAGCTTTAATAATCTGCGTCTTTTTTATTTGCGAATATTATGCAAATAGCTTTCCTTTGGGTAATTAATGAATAATACTTTAAAAAATGAAAAAAATA
Source organism: Bizionia sp. (assembly GCA_018067115.1). Taxonomy (GTDB): domain Bacteria; phylum Bacteroidota; class Bacteroidia; order Flavobacteriales; family Flavobacteriaceae; genus Bizionia. The sequence goes on from JAGPVI010000149.1 coordinate 4,682, forward strand.
ATTACTTTTTGCTTCTTTGCTTTTGCTCTAGTCTTAGGAACTCAAAATGCAGTTGCTCAAAACACACTTGAGATTAACAAAGTAGCTAACGAAAAGGCATACGAGTTAAGAAAAGAATTAAAATTCTCTAATGAAGCATTGGAAGAAACTTATCAAGCCTATAGAGCTAAAGCGCTTAAACAATATTCTATAACAAAACACCACGGTGTAGACTCTCCCGAATATAAGAAAAACTTGGCAATGTTAGAAGCTGATTTTTTAGCTAAAATGGAAAGTATCTTAACTGAAGAACAATATGCAAGATTCACTTTAATAAATGAGTCTAAGTAATCTGTACTAAGCAGTTACTACTATACGATATAAAAAAAGCGATTGTAAATTTACAATCGCTTTTTTTATATCGTTTTTTTGTTCTATTTAAAAACAGCGTTACACGCTGCTATGGTGTTGTCCAAATCGTCATAAGATAAAGCATCACTTATAAACCATGTTTCGAAAGCACTTGGGGCAATATAAATACCATTATTTAACATACCGTGAAAAAACGTCTTAAACATTTCGTTATTTCCATTTGCTGCAGTATCAAAATCTACTACTTCAGATTCGTCAAAATGCACAGAAATCATAGACCCTACTCTATTTATAGTATGGGTAATATTATGATTTGCTAACACTTTGGCTATGCCTTTGTGTAGATATTCGGTTTTTTCTGCCAAACGATTAAAAATCTCTTTATCGTTATTTAATTCTGTTAGCATAGCTAGTCCTGCGGCCATTGCTAAAGGGTTGCCACTTAAAGTTCCAGCCTGATATACTGGACCTAAAGGCGCTAAGTGATTCATAATTGCATTGTTTGCGGCAAAAGCACCAACTGGCAAACCGCCACCAATAACTTTCCCAAAACATACAATATCTGCTTTTACATTATATAATTCTTGAGCCCCACCTTTTGCTAATCTAAATCCTGTCATCACCTCATCAAAAATCAATAAGATGTTATTAGCATCGCAAACATCCCTTAAGTGTTGTAGAAAATTGTTTTTTGGAGGAATACATCCCATATTTCCTGCAACAGGTTCTATAATAATACACGCTATCTCTCCTTTATTAGCTTCAATTAAGGCTTCAACATTCTTAATATCATTATACTTAGCTAATAAGGTATCTTTAGCTGTTCCTTCTGTTACACCAGGACTATTTGGGCTACCAAAAGTAACAGCACCACTTCCTGCTTGTATTAAAAACGAATCACTATGTCCGTGATAACAACCAGCAAATTTTATAATTTTATCTTTTCCGGTATAGCCTCTTGCTAATCTCACAGCACTCATACACGCTTCTGTACCTGAATTAACAAAACGAATTTTATCAATATTTGGCACCATTGAAACCGCTAATTCTGCAATTTGAGTTTCTATTTCCGTAGGCATCCCAAACGAAGTTCCTTTTCTTGCTTTATCTATCACTGCATTAACAACAGGCTCGTAAGCGTGACCCAAAATCATAGGTCCCCAAGAATTTATGTAATCAATTAATGTGTTGCCATCTTCATCGTAGAGGTAAGCCCCTTTTGCCTCTTTTACAAAAATTGGTGTTCCTCCCACCGCTTTAAATGCGCGGACTGGAGAATTTACACCTCCAGGAATAACTTGCTCTGCTTTTGCAAACAAAGCACTACTGCGTTCGTAAATCATAAAATATTTTACTCTTTTATAATGGTTTAATATATAATATCTGACCTATCGATAGTTCATTCGATCGCAGGCCATTTAAATCTTGAAGTTCTTTTACCGTCATATTATAAGTTCTCGACAGCGAATATAAAGTATCGCCCGCCACGACAGTATGTTTGGTATTATCTTGCACAACACGTTTTGGTTCTTTTCCTAAAACTTCTAAATCGTATTGATACAACTCGTATCTCTCAATTAAGCTAATTAGTTTTTCTGGATACTTTCTATCTGTTGCATAACCCGCTGCTTTTAGTCCTTTGGCCCAGCCTTCATAATCATCTATTGGCAGATCAAAAAGAGTAGAGTAGCGTTTTCGTTCTTTTAGGAATAACGAATGATCTCTAAACGAATATTTAGAGTGTTTATATTTTCTGAAGCATTCTTGGGCTGCATCATCATCATGATAAATTTTATCGCCAGTCCACTCCCGGTGACATTTAATTCCAAAATGATTATTAGCCTCTACCGACAAACGGCCATTTCCAGAACCCGATTCTAAAATTCCTTGCGCCAAAGTTATACTGGCAGGAACCCCATAATCTCTCATTTCATCTTTTGCAATACCGCTATAGTTTGCTATATATGCTTCCGTTGCATTTGCATACGCCTTGGGTGCTGGTTTTACTACTTCATTATCCTTAGAGTCTGCTATAATAACTTTCTCTCCTGTATTAGAAACAGGTTTTCTTGTAACGCGTTCGGTTTTGTTTTTTGATTTATTGGTAACCACCTTTTTACGCGATCCACAACTTAAAACAAGTAAACTTAAACATATAATGGTAACTATCTTTT
>JAGPVI010000154.1 GCA_018067115.1 Bizionia sp.
CAATTTGGTCTTTACCGTTATCACTCATTTTAGAGAGTTTAGAAACACCATTTCGAATACAGAAAACTCCATGAAGTTTTTCGCCCTCGCTAAAGATTGCTTCACCTTTCTTTATAATTTTTAATGTTTTACTGTCTGAAATGCGCTTAAGCTCTTCCTTTTTTAAAGCTTTTAACGAATTTAGTTGCCTTACTATACAGTTTTCACATCGGTTTTCATTATGGCTCATAGAGTGGGATTGGTAAAGAAGCAAAATAACGAATAATCTCGCTAATTCCTATTGTAAAAACACTATATAAAGATAAAAGTATTATTAAGGGGTAGGGATATGACAAATGTCATCTTTTGAGAACGTAAATTTAAAGACCTTTGTGCTTCTTATAAATGATCTGTTAAAGATCGAAGCTAATTAAGTAGTTATGGAGAATTGTTTCCATTGTGGAGATGCTTGCGATAGAACTGTAATTAAATACGAAGAGAAACATTTTTGTTGTCACGGTTGCAAAACAGTATTCGATATTTTAAATGAAAACGACCTCTCTTATTATTACGATTTACAGCAAACACCGGGAATTACACCGTCTCGGATAGAAGGTAAATACGACTTTCTTGAAAATAAAGTGATTTCGGATAAGTTATTAGAATTCAACGAGCAAGGCATTCAAGTAGTGACCTTGTTAATACCGTCTATACACTGTAGTTCGTGTATTTGGGTATTAGAGAATTTAAATAAACTGAATCCTGCGGTTAAAACAGCACAAGTCGATTTTCCTAAGAAAACGGTGCGCGTAACGTATTCTAGTACCGACTTTAGTTTACATGATTTAGTGAGTTTGTTGGCTAGATTAGGATACGACCCTTATATTTCTTTAGAAGATGCTTCCAAGAAAAAAAACACAACCGACCGCACTCTAATTTACAAATTAGGGATTGCAGGTTTTGCTTTTGGAAACATTATGTTTTTATCTTTTCCCGAATACTTTAAAGTCGATGAGTTTTGGCTAGAGCGTTATAAGCACGTGTTTAGATGGGTTATGTTTGCCTTCTCGTTACCCGTTGTTTTTTATGCGGGTTGGGGCTATTTTGTGTCTGCTTATAAAGGCTTGCGTTCTAAGATATTAAATATCGATGTGCCCATTGCTATTGGTGTTTTTGTGCTTTTTGTGCGTTCTTCAGTCGAGATTATTATGGACTGGGGATCTGGCTTTTTCGATAGTTTGGCGGGGTTAATATTTTTCTTATTACTGGGTAAGTTTTTTCAGCAAAAAACGTATGCTTTTTTATCTTTTGAAAGAGATTATAAATCCTATTTCCCAATTGCGGTAACACGGTTATTAAAAAAAACGACTTCAGTTGATGAAAAAAACACATCCGAAACTTTAAAAAAAGAAGAACAAGCTCAGGTTTACGAATTAGAAAAAGGAGATCGTATAATTATCCGAAATTCAGAATTAATTCCTGTCGATGCTATTTTAATTAAGGGGAATGCTTTAATCGATTATAGTTTTGTTACCGGAGAGGCAGAACCCGTGGTGAAAAAATCTGGAGATTATCTTTATGCCGGCGGAAGACAGCAAGCGGGCGTTATAGAACTTGAAGTGTTAAAACCCGTAGAGCAAAGTTACTTAACACAGCTATGGTCTAACGAGGTCTTTAGTAAAAATAAACAAAGCGGCTTTGAAAGTTTAACCGATCAGATTAGTAAGCGGTTTACCATTACCTTATTACTCATAGCTTTTGTATCGACTACATTTTGGTTGTTTTACGATAAGTCTATCGCTTTAAATGTATTTACATCGGTACTTATAGTGGCGTGTCCGTGCGCCATTGCTCTAGCCGCACCTTTTACTCTGGGTAATTTGCTGCGTATTTTTGGACGTAATAAATGCTATATAAAAAACAGTAAAGTTATCGAGCAACTGTCTCATATCGATACTGTTGTTTTTGATAAGACAGGGACGCTAACAACGAATCAGAAAAACGGAATTGTTTACGAAGGTGTTACGCTTTCTGAAGATGAGAAGTTGCTGCTAACCTCCACCTTGCGAGCATCAAATCACCCGTTAAGCCGTGCTCTATACACAATGTTGAATACAAATGGCATTTGTACGCTAGACTCTTTTAATGAGGAAGTGGGTAAAGGTATTGAGGGGGTATCGCGCGCCTACTCTATAAAAGTCGGGTCTTATGCTTTTGTCACTGAAAAGGCTAGTGTAGACAGTCAAGTTTCAGAACAATCCAATATAAATAAAACGACCGTTCATATAGGAACTAATGAAGAGTACAAAGGCTGTTTTGTGTTCTCTAATGAATACAGAACGGGAATGTCTGATGTTTTTGAAGAATTGTCTCAAAACTGTAAACTAGTGGTCTTATCTGGCGATAATAATGGAGAGCAAGACTATTTAAAACAGATACTCCCGAAAGGAACAACAATGCTTTTTAATCAGAAGCCAAAAGATAAGCTCGAGTATGTAAAAACCTTACAAGAGCAAGGGAAGAATGTATTGATGGTGGGAGACGGACTTAACGATTCTGGTGCATTGGCACAAAGTAATGTGGGTATTGTTATCTCTGAAAACGTAAACGTGTTTTCTCCAGCTTGCGACGGTATTTTAGATGCTTCTCGCTTTAAGCAAATTACCACCTTTTTAACCTTGTCTCGTCAAGGTATTAAAGTTATTAATTACGCATTTATTTTCTCACTATTTTATAATTTAATTGGACTTGGTTTTGCCGTGACAGGGCATTTAGCACCTGTAGTGGCAGCAATTTTAATGCCTTTAAGTTCTATAAGTATTGTTGTTTTTACAACTGTTTATACTTATGTGTTAGGGCGAAAACTTAACCTGATAAATAATAAGGTTAGCACTTAACGAAGAAGTGCGTTATAGAAAAGAAGAAGAAAGATGAATTAAGAAAGATGATTTTATAATAATTAACTGACAAAAGTCATTTTATTACTAAACCTATACCGGTAATTTTACACCATAATTCAAGATGATATGAATATAATATATATGCTTTTAGCAATTAGTGTTTTTGTAGCACTCCTATTTTTTGCAGCATTTATTTATTCTGTTAGAAAAGGCCAATACGACGATACTTACACACCTTCTGTAAGAATGCTTTTCGAAGATGAAC
>JAGPVI010000206.1 GCA_018067115.1 Bizionia sp.
GCACAAATTCCTGTGGATCCAGAGGAAACTGCGACCCTTCAAAAAGACAGAAATTATGCGTACTACCAACTAGGGTTAATTTATAAGGAGAAGTTTAATGAGCTAAACTTATCGAAAGACAAATTCTTAGCCTTACTTAAAAGCAATCCCGAAGAGCGTTTAATTTTACCTTCTAAATACAACTTGTATAAAATTTACGAGCTGCAAGGTAAGAGTGATGAGGTTGCAATAGCGAAGAACGATATTGTAACAAATTATCCAGACTCTCGCTATGCTCAAATTTTAAATAATCCTAATTTGGCGGCACAGCGTGACGAAAATAGCCCAGAGAGTGTTTACGAAAGTACCTATGCGTTATTTCAGAATCAAGAATTTAATCGTGTTATTACCGTGAGTGACAAGCATATTGCGACGTTTGAAGGCGACGCGATGGTTCCGAAATTTGAATTACTGAAGGCTTTTGCAATAGGAAGACTCAATGGTTTCGAAGCGTATGAGGAAGCAATAAATGCCGTAGCTGTTAATTATGCAAATACTACTGAAGGGATACAAGCTCAAGATATAATAAATAGTTCGTTGGAGACTTTGCGTCCTTCAGAATTCTCTGAAAACGATAGCTTTAAGAGTTTTAAAGTGGTTTACGAATTTACAAACACACCAGAAAACGGTATAGAAGAGTTTGTGAAAATGCTTGATGAAAGCGTTAAAAAAGTTGACTATTTTAAATTAACGACCTCCGTAGATGTTTATAATCAAGACACGACTTTTGTGGTGGTGCACGGATTAAAAAGTATAGAGGGTTCGCAAGGCTTTATTCAGCTATTAAATAAAGAAGACCGTAAAAAAATAAAGCGTTCGTTTTTCGCTATTTCGACGAACAACTATCGTACGCTACAAATACACAAAAATTTAGACGCTTATAAAGCGATACAATAATTCCCCAAAATTAAATAACTATGTTTTCCGATAACAAAAAAAACAAAACCGATAATCATGCGTCCATTCAAAATATCATTGCAAAAGGGACGACCATAGTTGGTGATTTTACAAGTGAAGGTGATTTGCGAATAGATGGTGTTATAGAAGGCAACGTAAAAACACCGGGTAAAGTGGTCGTTGGAAAAACAGGGATTATTACGGGTACGCTAGAATGCTCTAACGCCTATTTTGAGGGTACATTCTCAGGGCAATTAACATTAACCGAAACATTAAGCTTAAAAGCATCAGCAGTAATACAAGGTGAAGTAGTCACCCAAAAACTAGCAATAGACCCAGGGGCAACTTTCGATGTTACCTGCGAGATGAAAACAACAGAAAAAAACTCAAAAGGTGACTCAAAAACCACGAAAACAGCTTAATCCCTATGTGCGTTTTACTACAATAGCGCTTCAAATGGGGCTTACCATTTATTTGGGTAGTAAATTAGGAGAATGGCTAGACGTAAAATTCGATAATAAAGACCAATTATACTATAAAATAGTAACGTTGTGCTCTGTATTTATTTCTATTTTTGCAGTAATCCGACAAGTAATAAACCTGACTAATAAAGACTAATATTCCATTAACCAATGACCAAACGTATACTGTATTTTGTACTAGCTATTGTAGCGCTATTTGCTGTTACCTTTAGCGTGCACAATTTTTTAACCACCTCCGACCTTTCTTTTTCACTATTAAAAGTCTATAGTTTTCATGCTGTTTCGGCAATTCTTGTGTATGCGGTTATCGAGCTATTAGCATCAACACTACCCAATCAGGCAGGGTATGCTTACCTTATGACTATGTTTTTTAAAATTGGATTCTTTGTGTTATTATTTCAAGAATCTGTTTTCAATAGAGAGACTTTAACCCAACCAGAACGTATAGGTTTGGTGATTCCATTGTTTATTTTTTTGTTGGCTGAAGCTATAGTAGTTGGTAAGCTGTTAAATAGCAAATAGTTAGTAATTTCGCAATATGGATTTTAAACTTCATTTCTTAGTTGGAAATCTATTAAAAAAAAGAGTTTGGCATTTGAAATTATTCCGTACATTTGCACAAAATTTGCAGGACATAAATTTCATTATTTAGATAAAGTATGATGGTAGCAACAAAATCTATCAAGTTTTTAGTAGTATTCGTTTTAGCATTAACTTCATTTACGGCTTTTGCTCAAGAAGATGTTGTAGAAAACAATTTAGTAGATTCACCAGATGAAATAAGAGAGTATATTGCTCATCACCTTAAGGATTCTCACGATTTTCATTTGTATACAGACAACGCTTCAGGTACGCATTACGGGTTTCCTTTACCGGTAATCGTTTGGACAAGCAACGGATTAAAGACTTTTATGTCTTCGGCTTTTCACCACGATGATAACGGAGAAGTTATTGTTGATAAAGACGGTACACAAATAGTAAAATATCACACAAAAATTTACGAGTTAGAAAAGGGTGCAACTGCACTTAATTTTGACGAAGAACAGCACCCAACAAACGCAAGTAGAGTGATTGATTTTTCAATTACAAAAAGTGTTTTCGGTATGCTATTAACAGGTCTATTAATGTTTTTAGGATTTGGTGCTTTAGCAAGAGGTTATAAAAAAGGTAAAACAATACCAAAAGGATTCTCTAGAGTTTTAGAGCCTTTAGTAATTTATGTGCGCGACGAAATAGCAAGACCAAATATTGGAGAGAAAAAGTATCGTAATTTTATGGGTTTCCTATTAACGGTATTCTTTTTTATTCTAATCTTAAACTTATTAGGATTGTCACCACTTGGATTTAATGTTACAGGACAAATAGCTGTAACAGCATGTTTAGGTATCTTTACTATGGTAATCTATGTGTTTAGTGGTTCTAAAGATTTTTGGGCTCACACATTGTGGATGCCAGGTGTGCCAGTAGTATTAAGACCAGTATTAGCAGTTATTGAGTTAATAGGTTTCTTAGTTATTAAGCCATTTTCATTATTAGTGCGTTTATATGCAAACATTACAGCGGGTCACTTTGTAGTGATGAGTTTAATGGCATTAATGATTACTATGAAGGCTGCTTTTGGTCCAGTAGGATCTACAGGGGTCTCTTTAATATTATCAATATTCATTATGTTTATTGAGATATTAGTAGCGTTCTTACAAGCCTTTATCTTTACGATGTTATCATCGTTATTTATTGGTATGGCTGTAGAAGAGCACGACGAACATTAAAAATTAAGAGTGCTAAGTTTAGCAATCATTATATAAAGTGAAAGCACATTGTAATAGGTGTTTAAACTTAAATTAAGAATTTGTTTAATTAATATTTATAAAACCAAATTAGTATGTACAATTTAATTGGAGCAGGAATGATCGTTATCGGTGGTGGTATCGGTTTAGGAATGATTGGATCAAAAGCAATGGAAAGTATTGCTCGTCAACCAGAAGCAGCTGGAAAAATTCAGACTGCAATGATTATCATCGGTGCCTTATTAGAAGGTTTAGCATTCGGTGCATTAATCTTAGGGAAATAAGAATTTCCTAAAAAGTAAGGAAACACGTTTCTGCAACGGTTGGTTGCAGAAACTGTTTTTAAATTAAACAAAACAAGAGAATTTAAGTAATCTATATAGAATGGAAACTTTATTAAATGATTTTTCGGTAGGCTTATTTTTTATGCAAGCCTTCATCTTATTAATATTAATAGTATTAATGAGAAAATTTGCTTGGAAACCTATATTAGACGCCTTACATGATAGGGAAGAAGGTATTCAGAATGCACTAGATGCAGCTGAAAAAGCAAGATTAGAAATGCAAAATCTTACTGCTTCAAACGAGAAGCTACTTCAAGAAGCACGTATCGAAAGAGACGGGTTATTAAAAGAAGCACGTGAGATGAAAGATAATATGATTTCTGCAGCAAAAGAAGAGGCAGAAGTACAAGCTAACGCAATGATTGTGAAAGCTCAAATCGCTATTGAAGGTGAGAAAAATGCAGCAATGGCAGAATTAAAAAGTCACGTAGCAACATTATCTTTAGAAATAGCAGAAAAAGTTTTAGGTCAAGAATTATCTAGCAAAGACGAGCAACTAGCATTAGTTGATTCTATGTTAGCTGAAGCAAAATTAAATTAAGTATAACAATTATAGCCAGATCCCTTTTGTAGCGTTTTAAACGGATATAATAAGGAAGAGGTTGTTAGGATAGGAAACTATGGCAGGAGCAAGAGCAGCAATACGATACGCAAAAGCAATGTTAAGCTTAGCTAAAGATCAGAATTCAGCAGAGGCTGTAAATAATGATATGAAGCTAATGGCTAATACTATTGCAAACAGTCAAGACTTAAGCAATATGCTTAAAAGTCCAGTTGTTGGTTCAGCTATTAAAAAATCGGCTTTATTAGAAATCTTTAAAGAGTCTAATGCATTAACGGTTAATTTAATAGAGACATTAATTACGAATAAACGTTTAGCGCTTTTAGAACAAATTGCATTACAATATGTAGTATTGTTTGATGAGTTTAAAGGAATGCAAGTAGCAACAGTAACAACTGCTGTAGCATTAACAGAAGAGTTATCGGCTAAAGTTTCTGCAAAAGTTAAAGCCCTTACAGGTAAAGACGCAGAATTAAAAAATATTATTGATGAAAGCATTTTAGGTGGTTTCATTTTACGTGTTGGAGATATTCAGTATAATGCTAGTATCGCAAACCAACTAAGTAAACTAAAAAGAGAATTTACATTAAACTAAGATAGTTATATCTAAATAAATAATAAGATGGCAGAAGTAAACCCGGCTGAAGTATCAGCAATCTTAAAACAACAACTTTCAGGATTCGAAGCTAGCGCTTCTTTAGACGAAGTTGGAACAGTATTAACTGTAGGTGATGGTATCGTACGTGCTTACGGATTAGCTAATGCTCAATATGGAGAGTTAGTTGAATTCGATGGTGGTGCAGAAGGTATTGTACTTAACTTAGAAGAAGACAACGTAGGTATTGTATTACTAGGAACTTCTGTAGGAATAAAAGAAGGGTCTACAGTAAAACGTACTGAGCGTATCGCATCTGTAAAAGTAGGTGAAGGTATTGTTGGTCGTGTTGTAGATACATTAGGTAACCCAATTGATGGAAAAGGACCTATCGTTGGAACAACTTACGAGATGCCTTTGGAGCGTAAAGCACCAGGAGTTATTTACCGTGAGCCAGTAACCGAGCCATTACAAACTGGTATTAAAGCAATTGATGCTATGATTCCTGTAGGTAGAGGGCAACGTGAGTTGGTAATTGGTGACCGTCAAACAGGGAAAACGACTGTTTGTATTGATGCTATCTTAAATCAAAAGGAATTTTACGATGCAGGTAACCCTGTATATTGTATATATGTTGCTATAGGGCAAAAAGCCTCTACAGTAGCTTTAATCGCTAAAACTTTAGAAGAGAAAGGGGCATTAGCCTATACTACTATTGTTGCGGCAAACGCATCAGATCCTGCAGCAATGCAAGTATATGCACCGTTTACAGGAGCATCTATTGGAGAGTACTTTAGAGATACTGGTCGTCCAGCTTTAATTGTATTTGATGATTTATCAAAACAAGCGGTAGCTTACCGTGAGATTTCTTTATTATTACGTCGTCCACCAGGACG